>DATCXL010000367.1:0-18220 GCA_036565825.1 Mycobacteriales bacterium | reverse complement strand
GGCCACCGCCGGTGGACGGGTCCCCCGGATCGTGGCCACCATGTCGAGCGCCCGCCGGGCAGCCCGCACGTTGTGTACCCGAAACACCCGGGCTCCCAGCCAGCCGCAGACCGCGGCGGCCGCCAGGGTGCCCTCCAGTCGCTGGTCGGTGGGCAGGCCCAGGGACTCGCCGACGAAGTCCTTGTTCGACACCGCGACCATCACCGGCCACCCGGTGGCCACCAGTTCGGGCAGTCGCCTGGTCACCTCCAGTGACTGGTAGGTGTTCTTCCCGAAGTCGTGGGTCGGGTCGACGACGACGCTCTCGCGCGGCACTCCCAGGGCCACCGCGCGTTCGGCCAGTTCGGTCACTCTGGACACCACGTCGGCCATCACGTCGCGGTACCGGGTGCGGTGCGGATCGGTGCGTGGTGGCAGGCCGCCGGTGTGTGAGCACACGATGCCGACTCCGGCCGCCGCGGCGACCTCGGTCAGCCGCGGGTCGGCGCCGCTCCAGGTGTCGTTCAGCAGGTTCGCGCCCACGCCGACCAGTACCTCGGCCACCTCCGAGCGCCAGGTGTCCGCGCTGATCACCAGGTCCGGATGCCGTTCCCGCACCGCGGCGACCAGGTCGGCGGTACGGCGCAGTTCCTCGGCCGGGTCGACCGGGGCACCGTAGCCGGCCTTGACACCACCGATGTCGACCATGTCCGCGCCCTCGTCAACCACCCGGTCGACCGCGTCCAGCGCCGCCCGGAGCGAGAAGGTGGCACCCTTGTCGTAGAAGGAGTCGGGGGTGCGGTTGACGACGGCCATGACGATCATGTCCCCGTCCTCGAATGTGCGGTTGCCCAGGCGCAGCGTCGTCAAGGCCAGTCCTTCGGTGGTCCGGGGATCCGGTGGTTGCTCGGTGAGTATCTGCGGGTGCCGAGGTACCCGCCAGCGTCGCGCCCGAACGTGACACGATCGAGCCGTGGGCACCGCACTCATGCACCATGCCACGCCGCTGGTGTACCTGTTCGGGCTGCTGATCGTCGGCGGCCTGCTGTTCCTGCTCGCGTCCTTCGTCTTCGGGCGGGGAGAGCGGTTGGCTCCGATGCCGCCGGACCTGTCGCCGGTGGTACTGCCCTCGGTCCGTCCGGTGTCCGGTCGGGACCTGCGCCGTTTGCGCATATCGGTGGTACTGCGCGGTTATCGGATGGGTGAGGTGGACTGGATTCTCGACCAGGTGGCCGCCCAACTCGACGAACGTGACCGGGAACTGGCCCGGCTTCGCGCCGAGTTGGGAGAGCCCGACCCGGCCCCGGATCCAAACCCGGATCCTGTCTCCGACCCGGTCGCGGAGTCGTCTCCGGAGGGCAGCGGGGCCGAGGTGCCGGTGCACGCGCCGGGAGAGGACGGGCGGCATGAGTAGTCCGCGACTTGAATCGACCACGCCGGTATCCCCGGTGCCCCAGGCGATGGGCCAGGCCGGCGTCAGAGTGGGTCCGGACGGACGGCCACGCTGCCCGTGGGCGCTGGACACACCCGACTACCTCGACTACCACGACCGTGAGTGGGGCAGGCCGCTGCGAGGCGACGACGCCCTGTTCGAGCGGCTGTCCCTGGAGGCGTTCCAGTCTGGACTGTCCTGGTTGACGATCCTGCGTAAGCGGGAGGCGTTCCGCGCGGCATTCCACCGCTTCTCGATACCGGCTGTGGCGGCGTTCGGTCCGGCCGACGTGGCACGGTTGCTGGCCGACGCGGGGATAGTCCGAAACCGGGCCAAGATCGAGGCCACCGTGGCCAACGCCCGGGCTGCGCTCGAACTGGACGGAGGCCTCTCGGAGCTGTTGTGGTCGTTCGCGCCACCGCCGAGCCGGTCCCGGCCTGCCGGTCGCGCCGAGGTACCGGCCAGCACGTCGGAGTCGGTGGCCATGGCTCGCGGGCTACGGCAACGGGGCTTCCGGTTCGTCGGGCCCACCACCTCGTACGCGCTCATGCAGGCCACCGGGATGGTCGACGACCATCTGTCCTCCTGCTGGGTGACGGGTTCGTCCCTGAACAACCCCCGCGGCCCGACCACCGGACCACCCGGGCAACCCAACCGTAGGGGGTGACAGATCCGACACGTACTGGCACGCTGCGTAGTGACGCAGTCTCCTCGGAGGCGGTGGCATGGGCAGCGACCGGTATGTGTATCTCGACGACGACGCCGGGGTCGACGGCGGTGTGGACCTCCGCGCCCTGACCGACCGCGGATCGGACCATGGATCGGACCATGGATCGGACCGCGACACCAGGCCCGACCGGCGCGGACCGTTGTCCGGGCTGTACTACGACGACCCGGACGACATCTTCGTCGGTGGGCTGCCGGTGGAGCGTCGCCGGATGGGCCTGGACGAGGAGTTGGCCGACGGGCTGACCGCGCGGCACTTTCTGGAGCGGTTCGACCCCCGACTGGCCAACCGACCCGACCTGGACCCGGATGGTGTCGCGACCCGGATCGCCGACCAGACCCGGGAGCAGCCCAGGCTGGCCCAACTCGCCGGTCAGGAGCGTTGCGTGCAACGGGTGTACGCGGCGTTCGGCGGAGGAGCGTTCCACGGCCCCGAGCGGCACGAGGGCAGTCTGGATGACACCGACCACCTGTTACGACTGGTCGAGCGCCAGGATCCCGCCCAGTTCGACGAGGCCCGACGGGAAAAGGGCATCGACGCGTTCAAGAAGGGCAATGGCAAGCACGTGTGCGCCGAGTCCTCGACCAGCATCGCCGACGCGGTGGCCTACGCGGTCGCGCTGGCCCGGGGGGTTGATCACCCGAAGGTGCGCGCCGCGCTGGAGGCGCGGCACGACCCGCCGAAGCGGCCGTACTACGTGCACGTCCCGATCGTTGATCTACTTGGCGAGAACGGCCACGAGTTCTGCGGCGGCTACCAACTCGTCGGCGAGGATCCCAGAGAGGCCATCAAGCAGCGTGACATGTGGGCCAAGGCTGGCTGGAAGGGTAAACCCCGGGATGACATGTGCCCGCCCCAGACCGAACCGATTACGACATTTCGCGATGGTGTCATCGAATTCCGTATCGGACACAACGCGGCAAGGGACAGCTACGAACTGATCTCCATGTTTCCTCGGCCGCGGAAAGAAGCTCCACGTGGGGAGTGAAGTCATGACGGCGATGAGGCACTACTGGCTGGACGACCAGGACGCGCCGTTCCGCACGCTGCTGTGCGTGGTGGGTACCTACTGTCATCCCGAGGCCGGGCCGGACGCCTACGGCGACCTGATCCGATTGGCCCGCAGCCGCCCCGACGACCCCGAGATGCGGCTGTTCAAGGACGAACTGCGCCGCGTCCTGACCGGTGACACCGAGGGCCTGCATCCGGACGCGATCTTCACCGCGGCCTGCTACGGCGACGGTACCGACGAGGCGTTCACACGCCGGTTGTGGCGGCAGCTCTACCCGGGCGAACCGGTGCCGGTGCCCTGACCGCCGACCGTCCGCTCAGGACACCGGTATGGATGTGTGAACGGTGGGTCAGTGACCGTGGAAGACGGGCTTCTCCTTGGCCACGAACGCGGCGGTGGCGCCCACCCGCAACTGGAGTACGGCCTCGCGTTCCAGTGCGTCGGCCAGCGAGGCCGACTCGGCGTAGAGCAGCGACTCCTTGATCGCCGCGTAGGCCGCGGTCGGTCCGTTGGCCAGCCGGGCGGCCAGTTCGTGTGCGGCGATGAGGACCCGGTCGTCGGGTACCACCGTGTTGACCAGGCCGAACCGTAGGGCATCCTCGGCGGTCACCGGTTCGGCCAGCATGAGCAACTCGGTGGCCCGGGCGCGACCTACCAGACGGGGCAGCGTCCAGGAGGCACCCGAGTCGGCGGTCAGCCCGACATTGGCGAACGCCAGCAGGAACCTCGCGCCCCGTCCGGCCACCCGGAAGTCCGCGGCGAAGGCCAACGACGCACCCGCCCCGGCCGCCATGCCGCCGACCGCGGCCACCACCGGCTTGGGCATCCGGGCGATGGTCAGCACGATGGGGTTGTAATGCTGCCGCACGGTGTCCAGCGGAGAGCCGTTGCCCTTCCTGAGGGCCTCGACGTGCTCCCGCAGGTCCTGCCCCACGCAGAACCCGCGGCCCTGGCCGGTTAGGACGACCGCCCGTACCGTGTCGTCGTCGCGTGCCTCGGTGAGCGCCGCGAGCAGGGCCTCCCTGAGCTCGGTCGACAGCGAGTTCATCGACTCGGGTCGGTTGAACGTGAGGGTCGCGACACCGTCGCTGTGGTCGACGAACAGCGTCTCGGACAAGGGGACCTCCCGGTTGTCGCCGGAATGTGAGATGCCGCACCCTGACCTTACGACCTCTGCCCCGCGGCGGGTGCGACCGCTGCCGGACCAACCGGTCCGGGGCGTTCCGGACCGTTGGGTTTCCGGATCCATGCCCGATGCGAGACAATGATCCAGTCGATGCCGTCCGCGCGGCTCCTGCCGTGCGGACAGCACCTGTGCTGGTAGACAAGATCATGAACGGGGATTCGGCTGGGATCCCGCTGGAGGAGGCACGCATGGCGGCGATGAAGCCGCGGACGGGCGATGGTCCGCTCGAGGTCACGAAGGAGGGGCGCGGGATCGTGATGCGCGTTCCACTGGAGGGCGGCGGTCGGCTCGTCGTCGAGATGTCAGTCGACGAGGCCAACGCCCTCGGCGACGCGTTGAAATCCGCCGCGGGCTGATCGAGCGCGTGCTCGTTGGCCGCGTGCCTGATGACGGAGCACCTGATCACGGAGCACCCTGCGGCGCGGCATCGCCGTACCGATTAGGCCGGTCCCGGCCGGGTCCACACGGACTCGGCCGGTCGGTGCGGGGTCGGTCGGTGCGGGGTCGGTCTGGGTTGGGTGGCACCGTGGTTCAGGCACAGCCGGGGCCTCCGTCGTCCGGGTGTCACCGCGGCCGCTGGCTTGCCCAGGCCCGGTGGGTCGGTGTCGGTCTGGTAACCCCGGTGTCGGCACGGCCCGGCGTGCTGCCGTTGTTCTCCGGGGCGATCAACCGGGTTACTCCCGCGCCTGAATCGGTGGCTCGGCCATCGAGCGCTCCCCTTTCGAGTCGGAAACACCTCAGCGGGAGTAAGCATGCTGTCCGTCGTCCTGTCTGATCGCGCCGGCACTCCGGCCGCCGTCGCGGTGCCGGTGCACCCCGAACCGGACGGGCCGGCGAGCCCGGGTGCCGGCGCCCAGACCGTGTCGGCCGACCTTGCCGCGTTCCTGCGCGACGTCAGAGCCACCGGTGAGGCCGGTCGGGTCGACGTACTGCCGCTGCCCGGTGGGCGCCCGCGCACCGTGTACCTGGTCGGAGTCGGAGCGGGCGGTCCTGGTGAACTGCGCCGGGCCGGTGCGGCGCTGACCCGTGCCGCCCTACGCCGGTCCGACGGCGTCCGCCGGGTGCTGTCCTGGGTCGGCCACGGCGCCGACCCGGAACGGATGAGGGCGCTGGTCGAGTCATCCATGCTGGCCTCCTACGCGTTCAGCCGGGCGGCCCGGCCGGACCGACCGACGCTGCGTGAGATCGCCGTGCTGACCACCGACCCGGACCGGTCCTCGGCCGTGGTGGAGCGTGCCGTCACGGCTGCCGAGGCGACCGGGTGGGCCAGGGATCTGGCCAACACGCCGTCACTGGAGAAGTCGCCGGTCTGGCTGGCCAGACAGGCTGAGCGGGAACTGGACGCACCCGGGCTGACGGTGACGGTCCGTGACGAGCATCAACTGGCCGCCGAGGGCTTCGGCGGGATCATCGCGGTCGGCGGCGGTTCGGCCCGGCCACCCCGGATGGTCGAGGCGCGCTACGCGCCGCGCGGTGCGCGGAGCGCTCCACACGTCGTGCTGGTTGGCAAGGGCATCACCTTCGACACCGGAGGTCTGTCGCTCAAGCCGAACGACGCGATGACCATGATGAAGACCGACATGGCCGGTGGTGCGGTGGTACTGGCGGCCGTGTCGGCCGCAGCCCGGCTGCGGTTGCCGGTGCGGGTCACCGCGCTGGTACCGACAGCGGAGAACCACGTGTCAGGGTCGTCCTACCGACCCGGGGACGTGATCCGGCACTACGGTGGGCGGACCACCGAGGTGCTCAACACCGACGCGGAGGGTCGGCTGGTGCTTGCCGACGCGCTCGCCTACGCGGCCGCCCGGCTCAGGCCAGATGTCCTGGTGGACGTCGCGACCCTCACCGGTGCGATGCGGGTGGCGCTGGGTACCCGCACGGCCGGGCTGTTCGCCACCGACGACCGGTTGGCCGATGGTCTGCTGGCCGCCGCCGAACAGGCCGGTGAGCAACTGTGGCGGATGCCGTTGGCCGAGGACTACCGGCCGTTGCTCGACTCGGCGGTGGCCGACGCGGTCAACTCCGCGGGCAAACCGGGCGCGATCACCGCCGCGCTGTTCCTGCGGCCGTTCGTCGGTGACGTCGCCTGGGCGCACCTGGACGTGGCCGGTACCGGCCGGGCCACCGCCGAGGACGGTGAGATCACCGTCGGCGCGACCGGCTTCGGGGTGCGGACGATCCTTCGTTATCTGGAGGCGTTGGCCGACTGACACCCGCGTAGTGTCCGGTCTGTCCGGGTCGTCGCGGGTCGACACACGGACGGGTGCTTGATCGTTCCCGATGCGGGTAGCCGGGGCGGTGCAAGCCCGCACCGATTAGGGTCGTTACATGCGTGCACAGCCTCGGGTGCTCGGGATCGTCCTGGCCGGAGGCGAGGGCAAGCGGCTCTGGCCGCTCACCGCCGACCGAGCCAAGCCCGCCGTCCCCTTCGGGGGCAACTACCGTCTCATCGACTTCGTGCTGTCCAACCTGGTCAACGCCGACTACCTCCGGATCTGCGTACTGACCCAGTACAAGTCGCACTCGCTGGACCGGCACATCACCACCACCTGGCGGATGTCGACCCTGGTCGGTAACTACGTCACGCCGGTACCCGCCCAGCAGCGGTTGGGGCCACGTTGGTTCACCGGCAGCGCCGACGCGATCTACCAGAGTCTGAACCTGGTCTACGACGACCAGCCGGACTACATCGTGGTGTTCGGTGCCGACCACGTCTACCGGATGGATCCCCGGCAGATGGTCGAGCGGCACATCGACACCGGGGCCGGGGTCACTGTCGCGGGAATCAGGGTGCCGCGCGCGGAGGCCTCCGCGTTCGGTGTGATCGACGCCTCGCCCACCGGCAGGATCACCCAGTTCCTGGAGAAGCCCGAGGATCCCCCGGGGCTGCCCGACCACCCGGACCAGACCTTCGCCTCGATGGGCAACTACGTGTTCACCACCGACACCCTGGTGGAGGCGCTCAAGATCGACGCCGGCGACGAGGGTTCGGTGCATGACATGGGTGGCAGCATCATCCCGATGCTGGTCGACGAGGGGCAGTCGCACGTGTACGACTTCGCCGACAACGAGGTGCCCGGCGCCACCGACCGGGACCGCGGGTACTGGCGGGACGTGGGGACGTTGGACACCTACTACGACGCGAACATGGATCTGGTGGCGGTCCATCCGATCTTCAACCTGTACAACCGACGGTGGCCGATCTACACCTCGCACCCGCAACTGCCGCCGGCCAAGTTCGTCGAGGGCGGGTTGGCCCAGGAGTCGATCGTCAGTTCCGGGGTGATCGTGGCCAGCGCCACCGTCCGGCAGTCGGTGATCGCTCCGGGGGTGCGCATCCTGGCCGGCGCGTACGTCGAGGGCAGCGTGGTGATGGACAACGTGCAGATCGGCCGTGGAGCAGTGGTGCGGCGGACAATCCTTGACAAGGGTGTCGTAGTGCCTGAAGGCGCCCATATCGGTGTAGAACCCGAACTGGACCGGCAGCGCTACCAGGTCAGTCCGGGCGGTGTCGTGGTGCTCGGGAAGGGCCAGCACGCCCTGCCCTGACCGGCGCCACGCGGGTCGGGTCGGGATCGGGCGGGATCGACGCTGGTCACGATGGAGTCACTCGGGCGGTGTGCCCCGTGCTGATGGCTTATCGTGCAGCCCACCAGCGACTGGGCGGGTCTCGCCCGTCATCAAGGAGGTACTCGTGAAGCTCCATGCTGGTGGCCGTCTCGTTGCGGTCGTTGCGGTCCTCGCGACGGCCTTCGCGCTCGCCGGCTGTGGCGGGAAGACCACCGACACCCAGAACAAGACCACCTCCACCGGCGGGCTGAGCCAGGACAGCGAACTGTCGGCCAAGGTGCCCGATGACATCCGCCAGAAGGGCGAGATCGTCGTCGCCGCCGACGCGACCTACCCGCCGAACGAGTTCTCCAACGACGGTGGCAAGACGTTCGTCGGGATGGACGTCGACCTGGCCAACGCCATCGGCAAGGTGCTCGGCCTGAAGGTGAAGTTCGTCAACGCCGGCTTCGACGGCATCCTGGCCGGTGTGCAGGCGGGCAAGTACGACCTGGCCATGTCCTCGTTCACCGACCGCGCGGACCGTGAGCAGATCGTCGACTTTGTCACCTACTTCCAGGCCGGCACCTCGATCGCGGTGCGCAAGGGCAACCCGCTTGGCATCAACTCGCAGGCTGACCTGTGTGGGGTGCGGGTGGCGGCCGAGCGCGGCACCATCCAGCTCGACGCGCTCACCAAGGACAAGGACACCGACGGGAATCCGACGCTGAAGGCGCAGTGCGTCCAGAACGGCGAGAAGGTGCCCATCGCGGTGCCCGAGCCGGACCAGAACGGCGTCAACTCCGCGCTGGTCGCAGGCCGGGCGGACGCGTTCACCGCCGACTCCCCGGTGGTCGCCTACCAGGTGAAGGTGACCAACGGTGATATCGAGCAGGGCGGTCAGACCACCGACGTCGCGCCGTACGGCATCGGGGTGCCCAAGGACGCCGGCACCTTCAAGGACGCCATCCTCGGCGCGGTGCAGAAGCTGATGGACAACGGTCAGTACACCAAGATCCTCGACACCTGGGGTGTGCAGGGCGGGGCGATCAGCGACCCGAAGATCAACCCGGCATCCGCTGGTAAGTGACGTCGTTGTCTGGCAACACCGAGACACAACCCTCGCCGGGGCTGGCTGCTGAGCCGGTCCCGGCCGAGGAGTTGCCGGTCATTCCCGTTCGCCACCCGGGCCGTTGGGTCGGGGCGGCTGTCATCGCGGTGCTGCTGGCGATGCTGGTGCACTCGCTGGTGGTCAACCCGAACTGGCAGTGGGACTACGTCCAGGGGTACTTCACCTACCACGCGATCCTCGGCGGCATCCTGGTGACGCTGGAGCTGACCGTGCTGGCCATGGTGCTGGGCATCGTCGGCGGCGTCGTGCTGGCGGTCATGCGGCTGTCTCCGAACCCGATCGTGGTGAGCGCCGCCTGGGTCTACACCTGGTTCTTCCGCGGTACCCCGGTGCTGGTGCAACTGCTGTTCTGGGGATTCATCGCCCGGCTCTACCCGGAACTGTCGTTGGGCATCCCGTTCGGGCCGAGGTTCGTGACGGTGGACTCCAACACGCTGATCTCCACCTTCACCGCCGCGGTGTTGGGACTGGGGCTCAACGAGGCGGCGTACATGTCCGAGATCGTGCGGGCCGGCATCCTGTCGGTCGACCACGGGCAGGGCGAGGCGGCGGCAGCGTTGGGCATGCGGCGGTTGCAGACCATGCGCCGGATCGTGCTGCCACAGGCGATGCGGGTGATCGTGCCGCCGACCGGCAACGAGACGATCTCGATGCTCAAGACGACCTCGTTGGTCGTCGTGTTGGCACTGGGTGACCTGCTGGGCGTGGCCGCGCTGATCTATGGCGGGAACTTCAAACAGATCCCGCTACTGGTGATGGCCAGCCTCTGGTACCTGATCATGACCTCGGTGTTGTCGGTCATCCAGTACTACGTGGAGCGGCGGTTCGCCCGAGGCTCGTCGCGGGCACTGCCGCCGACCCCGATTCAGCGGATCCGGACTCGACTGCGTGGCGGTTCGAACGGGGCGACCCACCGGCCCCCAACGTCGCCGGTCGCGGTCCGGCACGAGGGTGGGGCGGCACTGTGACCTCTGACCTGACCCCTGACACGGCGTCCGACACGGCGTCCGACACGGCGTCCGACGACATGGTGCCTGACACGACGTCGGCGGCTGGACCGGCTCAGCCGGCGCAGCCGGGCGGCGAGCACATGGTCAGCGCCGACGACGTGCACAAGAGTTTCGGGGCGGTGCACGTACTCAAGGGCATCAGCCTGAGGGTGCGGCGGGGCGAGGTGATGTGCCTGATCGGGCCGTCCGGTTCGGGTAAGTCCACCTTCCTGCGCTGTATCAACCACCTGGAGAAGGTGGATGCCGGGAGCCTGCGGGTGGACGGAGAACTGGTCGGCTACCGGCGCCACGCCGGTCGGCTCCACGAACTACGGGAGTCGGAGATCGCGCGCAAGCGTGCCGAGATCGGCATGGTTTTCCAGCATTTCAATCTGTTCCCACACATGAGCGCGCTGCAGAACATCATCGAGGCGCCGATCCGGGTGAAGCGGGAGCCGCGGGCTGAGGTGACCGAACGGGCCCACCGACTGCTGGAGCGGGTGGGATTGGCGGACAAGGCCGGTGCCTACCCCAAACAGCTTTCCGGGGGCCAGCAGCAGCGCGTCGCCATCGCCCGCGCGCTGGCGATGCGGCCGAAGTTGATGCTGTTCGACGAACCGACCTCGGCGCTGGATCCGGAACTGGTGGGCGAGGTACTCGACGTGATGCGCGACCTGGCGGCCGAGGGCATGACCATGGTCGTGGTGACCCACGAGATGGGCTTCGCCCGCGAGGTGGGGGACTCGTTGGTGTTCATGGACGCCGGCGTGGTGGTGGAGACCGGTCGACCCCGTGACGTGCTGGCCAACCCGCAGCACGAGCGGACCGCATCGTTCCTGTCCAAGGTGCTCTGAGTCGGTTGGTTCCACGGTGTCTGCCGGTTGTTCTGGTGGGCCCGGGGGTTTGAGGGGGGTGTGGGGTGGAGCGAAGCTCCCCCCACAGAAGACGACACAGCACGCTCACCCGTACAGCGGGACTCCGGAGCCGGGGCTCCGCCCCGGCGAGGGCCTGGAATCAACCATCTGTCAGGGGCGGTGGACCGCGGCCAGCAGGCCGTCCCCGACATTGAGCAGCACCGAGACCAACCGGTCGTTGTCCCGCACCATTCGCCCGAGTTCCCGGATCGCCACCGTGTCGGTGTCCCGGGCCGAGTGGTCGGGTACCCGGTCGTGCCACAGTGCGTTGTCGAACACCACCATGCCGCCGGGGCGCAGCATCCGCAGTGCCTCGTTGAGGTAGTCGGCGTACTCGGTCTTGACCGCGTCGCAGAACACCAGGTCGTACACGCCGTCGGCCATCCGGGGCAGTACCTGCAGCGCGGCGCCGTTGATCATCCTGGTCCGGTTGGGTGACATCCCGGCGTCGGCGAAGGTACGTCGGGCAGCGCGCAGGTGCTCGGCCTCGACGTCGACCGTGGTGAGCACACCGTCCTCCCGCATGCCGCGCAGCAGCCACAGTCCCGACACGCCGGTGCCGGTGCCGATCTCGACCACGGCCCGCGCCTCGATGGCGTTGGCCAGTAGGCGAAGCGTCGCGCCCGCGGCCGGCCCCACCGGGACACAACCCAACTCGGCCGCGCGGATGCGGGCCGCTCGCAGTGGCACGTCCTCGACGATGCAGGACTCGACATAATCCCGGGTGACCGCCGCGCCGCCCGTATTCGTCCCACCCGGCATTGGTACCTCCCTGGATGAGGTGACGATCGGCCGCGAGCGTATCCGCCCCCGACACGGAACCACGGGCAGGTATCACCCGTTCACCATCCGCAAGAGTGTCCGAAGGTGCTCGCGCGGCCCGGTGGCACCGGTCACCATGGACGAGTCCGTATCCTTCGGGGTGGAGGTGGCGTGTGAGCGACGTGTCGGCTCAGGCCGAGGTCACCTGGGTGCCGCCCACCTGGGACGAGGTGGTGCGCCAGCACTCCGGTCGGGTGTACCGGTTGGCGTACCGGCTCGCCGGTAATCCGCAGGACGCCGAGGATCTAACCCAGGAGACGTTCGTCCGGGTGTTCCGTTCGCTGGCGAACTACACCCCGGGCACGTTCGAGGGTTGGTTGCACCGCATCACCACGAACCTGTTCCTCGACATGGTGCGTCGCCGGCAACGGATCCGGTTTGATGCACTGCCCGATGACGGTGACCGGCTGCCCGGCGGGGACCGCAGTCCCGAGCAGGTGTTCTCCGACACCCATTTCGACTCCGACGTGCAGGCCGCACTGGACTCGCTCTCACCGGACTTCCGGGTGGCCGTGGTGCTCTGTGACATCGAGGGGCTGACCTACGAGGAGATCGCCGCGACACTGGGTATCAAGCTGGGTACCGTCCGGAGCCGTATCCACCGCGGCCGGCTCCAGTTGCGCGAGGCGCTGCGGCACCGGGCGCCGCGGAGCCGATCGGGCCCGCAGGTGGCCGCCGAGTCCCACAGCCAGCGCCTGACCGAGGAGGGCGTGGGATGACGATCCCCGGCGTGCACCTCGCCGGTGAGGCGGTGGTCGCCTTCGTGGACGGTGAGCTCGGTTCGGTCGCCCACGCCCGGGCACTCGTCCACCTCGACACCTGTGCGGAGTGCCGACGTGCGGTGGCCGTCCAACGGGAGGCTTCGGGACTGCTGTCCGGGGCGCCCGACCCGATCCCCCCGGCCGCGTTGATCGGCAGGCTGTGCAATATCCCGATGACCACCGAGATCGGTGGTCCCGACGTGGTTCTGGCGGTCCAGGACGGCGATCTCGTCTGGGGAACGGAGTCGAGTCTGCGGGGGCGGCCGGTGCCGGCCCCACCGCACCAGCGCAACCGGGGGGCCAACCGGGGCCCCGACCCGGCCAGAAGAGACAGTCGACCAACCTCCTACCCCCGCGTACGAGCGTCCGGGCGTATCCGCAGGGCACGGTCTGTGCTCATCGGCGCCGTGGCCGGCCTGGCATTCGGTGTTTTTGTCGCTACTGCTTCGCCATCGGTCTATTCCGGTACCAACACCCCGGGCCAGAACCTCATCCGTGATGTCAACGGTGCGGTTGTCGGCCCGCCGGTGACCGGTGATCTGACCGGGGTACACAACCTTCGAACCCACGATCCGGAGCGCGACAACCCGAGCCCGGACGGCTCTGGAGTCGCCGGCCGGCAGGTGCGGTTCCACACCGACACCGACACCGACACCGGGACCGACCCCGGGACGGTGACCGGGACTGACCAGGCCTCCAGGCTGGTCGGCCGATCCTCCGACGGCACCGGCACACTGGCCACACCCTTCTTCGGTGGAGCCAGCGAACAGGGGAGGTCAGCGCGTTAGGTCTGTCTTTGAGCAGGACACGTAGCCGGACCCCCAGGCCCGGCCCGCCCGACCGCCCAGGCTGGGCGACCCCGGACGCATCCTCGGCCGGGCACCCGGCGTGCGGTGACCCGGTCCGGGCGGTGGGTCGCTGACGCGGACTTCACACCGTGTCCGGCACGCTGGAGCCGTGCCCGGTTGGGTATGTAACCCCCGCCGGATCCGGGCCGTGACGAGTGGAGGCACCCGCGTTATGACCGACGAGGACGTGTTTCGTCCCACCGAGTCCGAACGCGCGGAGTATGGGCGTCGCGTGGCTGGCCAGTCGCCGCAACAGTCCGACGATCCGGGCGACAAAGCACGTAACGGGGCATCTGCCGTTGCTCCCGTGCCGCCGTCACTCGCGTCGGCGTTCGGTCGGCCAACCGACGTCGACGGAGCCTTCGCAGAACCGCGCCCCGTCCTGCCAGCCCGTCCGGACCGCCGCCCGGGACCACCCTCGCCGATACTCAGCCAGGCGTTCGGGCGCCCAGACGACACTGACGAGGCCTTCGCACCGCCACCGGGTACCCGGCTGGAACCCCGGGACGCGGACGAGTCACCCTGGTGGACCGACGCGGCCCGTGACCCGTGGCGTGACCCGAACGCACCAGCCCACCTGGGCCCACCACCGGATCTCGACGGCCCCCGACCGCCTGCCCCACCCGGCGAGGACGAACCAGACGACAACTCGGCCGCGGCTCGGGCCAGGCGGCGCTGGCGGTTGCGCGAGCTGTCCATCGGCTCGGCCGTGATCGTGCTGCTGGCCTCGCTGCTGGTGGGCACGGCCGGAGGGGTGACCGGCTTCACGTTGGCTCGCAAGTTCGGCATCAGCGGGTTGTTCGATCCCGACGCGGCACTGACCAAGGTGACCAGACCGGCCGCCCGGCCGCCCGGGTCGGTCGCCGACATCGCCAACCGGGTACGGCCCGCCGTGGTCTCCATCGAGGTACACGGAGACGAGGACGGTACCGGTTCCGGGGTGGTCATTGACGGTGACGGCTACATCCTCACCAACAACCACGTGGTTTCCCCGGCGTCGGGCAGCGACGGTTCGATCCGGGTGACGTTCGAGGGGCACTCGTCGGCGCCGGCCAGGATCGTGGGTCGTGACCCCAAGTCCGACCTGGCCGTGGTCAAGGTGGACAAGCCGGGGCTCACCGTGGCCACTCTGGGTGACTCCTCGAAGCTTGCCGTCGGCGACCCGGTCATCGCCATCGGTTCCCCGCTCGGGCTGGCTGACACGGTCACCTCCGGGATCATCAGCGCGCTGAACCGCCCGGTGCCCCTGGAGGGCGAGGGCAGTGACACCAACGCCGTCATCGACGCCATCCAGACCGACGCGGCGATCAACCCCGGGAACTCCGGCGGTGCCCTGGTCGACGCTGCCGGCGCAGTCATCGGGGTCAACTCCGCCATCGCCACCATCAGCGCACAGGGACGCGGTGGCAGCATCGGGGTCGGGTTCGCCATCCCCATCAACGAGGCCCGCGACGTCGCCGAACAGCTCATCCGGACCGGCCGGGCCCGACATGCCACCCTGGGCGTGAACGCCAAGTCGGTGACCCAGCTCAACGGCAACCGGGACGGTGCCCAGATCGAGCAGCTCAGCCCTGGTGGTGCCGCGGAACAGGCCGGCCTGCGCGAGGGGGACGTCATCGTGGGGGTGGCCGACCAGCTCATCACCGGTGCCGACCAGCTCATCACCGTGGTCCGGGCACACAAGGTTGGAGACAGGGTGACCGTGCGCTACGTGCGCGGCAAGGCCACCCACGAGGCCAGCGCGACGCTCCAGTCGGACTGATCCCACAGGCCGGTGGTACCGGGTTGGTACCCGTGAAGACAAGGAAGGCACACCGGGCGGGTTCTACTCGACCGGGTGGCGATTACTCTGGATCCGGTGGTCCCTGTGGGGGCCGGTAGTCGCCGGTTTCCACACCGGCGGTGAGGAGTCTGCGGTGTTCAACAGCCTGGGCTGGGGTGAGATCGCCATCCTCGTCGTGATCGCGGTGCTCATCTTCGGACCGGACCGCCTGCCCTCCCTGGCTCGTGACGCGGCCCGGATGCTGCGTCAGGTGCGGGAGATGGCACAGGGTGCTCGCAGCCAACTCCGCAGCGAACTCGGCCCGGAGTTTGCCGACCTGGACCTGGACTCGCTGAACCCCAAGGCATTCGTTCGCAAGCATCTGTTCGAAGATGACCGCGACTGGAATCCACTGAACGTCCCCGACGACATGCTGCACCCGCCGGTGCGGCGTCCGACGCAGCGTTCCCTGCGCGACGGCGAGCCAGCCCCCTTCGACCCCGACACCACCTGACCAAGGCGTGTGGTGCTGGAGGTCGTCGGCTCTGGCCCCGTGCGGATCGTTACTGGGGCAGTCCTGCCTGTGAACCACACCCTTTCCTGATCGGTGAGGACCGTCCAGACCGATTACCACGGTGTCGTCGCGTGTTCCGGTCAGCGGGCCGTGACGCCCAACCCCGCATCTGACAACGCCATCGCCATGGTGGTCCACGCCTGGGCATTCGTCGCCCAGCCCGGTGTTCCCCAGCCGTCAGCCGCCCGGGTGGTCACCAACCCAGACACTGATGTGCACATATGCAAACTCACCACCCACCCTGAGCTCGACAGGATCAGAAGGTGGGAACTCGATCATGGCCACTGCCGCGGGTGCATGCACGGGTGTTACAGACCCACGGGTCGGCAATCAGTATTATAACTTCTATTTGATGCTTTTGCGACTTTCCTCCCATAGTATGGCGTTCTGAAGACCGGTTCGGTGGTCGACGCCGTGCCGCACAGTGCCGTCTCCGGACCGCGCCGTCGCTGGGAGCCACAGGGAGCGGCAGGCGGTGCCTGGCGGCCGAGGAGGAGGTCCATACGATGCGGAGACCGTCGTTCCTGGGTCGATCGCCGACAGTCGTGATCACCACGTTGGCGCTCGTCGGCGGTGTGGTGGCCATCCTGGCCGACCTGCCCGGGCAGCAGGTTGCCACGGCCGCAGAGACGTCCACGTCGGTGGCTGTTCCCGAACTGGACGCCGCGGTGGCTTCTGCGCCAGGCGGGTTTGTGCCGTTGGCTCCGACGACGGTGGGCGAGGTCTCGCTGTTGGCGAACGGTTCGTCGTCGGTGCAGGTGGCCGGTGTCGGGGGAGTGCCCACGTCGGGGGTGACGGCGGTCGCGGTGTCTGTGGTGGTCGACCATGTGCAGCAGACGACCTCCGTGCGGGTGTTCCCCGACGGAGCCACGGCAGTCGGGGACCAGTCTGTCTGGGTGGCTGCCGGTCAGGCCCGGGTGGCCACCGAGGTGGTACCGCTGTCGGAGGCCGGAAAGGTGGCGATCACCGCCACGGGCGGTCCAGCCCGGGTGACGTTGCGGTTGCGGGGGTACTTCACCTCGGCGCCAGGTTCCGGTTCGGGATTCGTGCCACTGGCTCCGACGATGGTGGGCGCGGTGTCGCTGGCGGCGAACGGTTCGTCGTCGGTGCAGGTGGCCGGTGTGGGGGGAGTGCCCACGTCGGGGGTGACCGCGGTCGCGGTGTCCGTGGTGGTCGACCGGGTGGTGTCGAACACGTCGGTGCAGGTGTCGCCCGACGGGGTCTCCACGGCGAACAACAACGTCTCGGTGTGGGTGGCTGACCGCCAGGCCCGGGTGAACACCGAGGTGGTGCCGCTGTCAACGGCAGGGAAACTCATGGTCACCTCCTCGGGTGGTACGTCCCGGGTGACCGTGCGGCTGCGTGGCTACTTCACCTCGGCGTCTGGCACGGGTGCGAAGTTCGTACCGTTGGCTCCGGAGGCCCTGGGTTCGGTCTCGCTGGCCGCGAACGGTTCGTCGTCGGTCCAGGTCACCGGCGTGCACGGGGTGCCTGTCTCGGGTGTCACCGCCGTGGTCGTGTCCGTTCTGGTCGACCACGTGCAGGCCACCACGACCGCGCGGGTGTTCCCCGACGGGGCTCCGGCCGACGACATCTCGGCCTGGGCGACCGTGCATGACGCGGCGGTGACCACCGAGGTGATGCCACTGTCCGCGGCGGGGAAGTTGGGTGTCGCGGTGAGCGGCGGGGCGGCCCGGGTCAGCCTCCGGTTGCGCGGCTACCTCGGCACGGCACCAGCGTCCCTGCCGGTGGACCAGTTCTCACCGGTGACGGTGATGCAGGCGTCGCCGGTGCCAGGCGCGACGGTGGGCACCATCGAGTACGCCTACACCGACAACATCGGTCGCCTGGTGTATGGCCACCAGACGGATCCCGAGAACTTCCTGTCGGTCCAGTTCACCGTGATCTCAGGCCTGGAGGCGTTCACGGGTAGGCCAGCGTTGGCCGAGCAGGCCGACGGTCTGTTGCAGGTGGTCGGGCACAACACGACCGGGGACGTGTGGGTGGACACCCAGGCGACGAAGGACCCGGCCGTGATGGGCCCGTGGGTCAACGTGGGTGGCCCGATGGCCTCGCACGCCGCGATCGCCCGGCAGAGCGACGGCACCCTGGTCGTCTTCGGTCTCGACGGCAGCGGCCGGCTGTGGGCACTCCCGCAGGACGGTGTGAACGGTCCGTACCCGACCTGGACCAGGCTCGGCGACACCGTCCTGGCCGGCACGCCGGTCGCGGTGGTCACCGGCACGGGTGTCCAACTGTTCGCCGTGGGCACCGACGGTGTGTTGCAGACCGCCTCCTACTCCGGCGGCCTGCTGTCCGGTTGGACCAGCCTTGGCGGGCAGGCGATCACCGGGACGCCGTCGGTGGTGGTCCTGCCCGGGTCGAGGTTGCGGGTGTTCGCCCGTGCCCTCGACGGTTCGGTCGTGACGCAGGCTCAGGACACCTCCCTGGTGTTCCCCGGTGTCTGGGACACCGTGGGCACCTTTGCCGCGGCCGGGGCGCCGTCGGCGCTGCTCGACCCGGCCACCGGGCG
>DATCXL010000340.1:0-4681 GCA_036565825.1 Mycobacteriales bacterium | reverse complement strand
CCCTGCCCGTGGGATCAGCCAGGTAACCCGGCGCGCGCAGCGACTCCAACACCACGATGTTGGTTGGTTCGTAGGCCACCGCAACCCGGTGGCCGTCGATCCGGACGCCATGCACCCTTTCCCAGGGAAGCCGTAGCACGGTCAGCGTGCGCGCGACGATGATCTGGCGCCGGTCCAGGATGAGCCGCCATGTCACGCGAGTCACTCCGGCGGCCACCAGCCAGCCGCCGCCCCAGAGCATCGTGAGGCGGTCGATCCAACTGTCGTCAGGGAGTCCGATCAGGACCACCGTAGGCGCCACAGCCAACCCGGCCAGCGCGACCAGCGCTCCGGACAGGCGCACCCGCAGTGGCCGACGTGCCGTCACCGGCGGACCGGGGGTGCTCGCACCGACGGCATCAACCGGCCTTCTCGACGGGTCCGCCAGCCAGTAGCTCGGGCTGGACCGATCGGTTGCCTCGGCGGTGTTTCGGCGCCACGGCAGGGTGATGCGGCCGTGCCCGGGCCGCCGTAATGGCGCGTCCGGGAGCAACAGTGTGCCGCTGTCGGTGACCACAGCCACCCACGAACCGGTGGCGAACCGGCCGAGCAGGGTCGCGGACTCCGACCCCGTCAATGCCGCCGGCAGGTATGGGGTGGCTTCCCCGCTGCTGTCGCCTGGGCGGTTCTCACCGCGCCACAGTCGGCCGAACCTGGCGATCTCGTCGGCATCCGGACCGGTGTGCGCGGCAGGCTGGACATGGGGATGCCAGCGACCTGACTGGCCCACGACGCGGGTTCCGGGAATGACGGCCAGTGGTGTTCGGTACACCCGGTCGTCGGCGGCGAACACGGTAACCCGACCGAACTCGTCGGTTCTGACCTGGGTGGCCAGCGCCGGGTGCTCACCGGCCAGCAACCTACGCCGGGCACGGCGAGCGGAGTCCGCACGACATACCAGTAACCCGGCCAGCAGCAGGGCCGCGAGTCCGGTTGACTCCCAGTCGGTGGCGTCGTCCGGTTCGGCGATCAGGCGCACCCAGTTCTCGTCGGGGTTGTCGGGGTCGGTGAGTACCGGGACCACCGAGCCCCTGCCGTAGGTGTCGAGGGTTTCGAGGGTGTACCGGTGGCCGGACCGGGTCAACACCGTGATCGTCCCGTTCACGTCGTTGGTGGCTGTCACGGTTGCCGGTTCGCTGACCGCGTGGCGCAGGTGGGCCTGCTCGCTGTCCACCCGGTAGGAGTACCGGGCCAGCGCCGCGGTACCCAGCAGGGCGAGCAGGCCGGCGACCAGGATCGACCGCCCCCCACCGCACCCGGTACTCGGCGGCCAATGCGTCGGGCACCCGGGAGGTGCTCGTGGTGGCGGACAGCATCCGCTCGCGCCGCCGGCCGTGCAGGATCCACAGCGCGAGCAGCGCGCAGGCGATGCCGTGGATGGCCCAGCCCACCCTTGCGGTGAGCAGGTTGCCGAAGGTCACGGCCAGAGCGAAGGCGATGCCGGCCAGGCACCCGGCCAGCGGTATCCACACCAGCAGGATCGGGGTGACGATCATGGCGACGGCCGCGACCGCGAAGGTCTGGTCAGGCCCGCACACCGCCGGGTTGGCGGCAGAGCAGGAGATGTCGTCGGCGATCCCGGAAGTCACGAACGCACCGACCCAGCCGAGCACCAGCACCCAGGGCCACCGCCACCCGACCTGGGCGGCACGCCACCGCGACGCTGGGCCGGCGAATGGTTCGGGGCGGCTCACCCGACGGTGTCCGTCCTGCTCGGGCGGTGCGGCCGGTTCACCGCGGTTCGAGCACCCGTCGAGCGCGTGCGCGGGCATCCTGACCGGGTATCCAGCCTGGCGGCGCCCGGTTCGGCCGCCATCGTGGCTGTCGGATACGGCCGGGGTTCAGCTCGCCTGACTGGCGTAGTAGGCCTCCAGTCGGGCCTTGGCGGCGAACCGGACAGCGTCCACGTCGTCGTCGAGCAGCCACAGCAGCACGTGGTAGGGCGTGGCGCTGTTGCAGGCGATGCGCAGTCGCACGTCCGGATCTGAGTCACCGGCCAACTTTTCGAACAGTTCCAGTGACAGGGTGCGCCGGGATGCCACCATTGCCCGGATCCGCCAGTCGGCGTCGCGGGACAGCAGTACCAGGATCGCGTTGGGCACGGTCTGGTTGAGGATCACCCAGGTCCGCATTCCCGGATAGCGCACCACCAGGTCGAACCACACGGCCAGCGGCGCCCGTTCGGTCCCGGTGCGTTCGTACTCCTCCGGGTCGATACTGGTTCGCAGTTGGATGAACTCCTCGGAAGTTCTGATCATCCTTCGCCCCTGGTTTGACTCGCCCGCTGCCAGATCCGCACAGCATGGCCCATTCGGGATTGCCACGGTATGTGGATGTCACTTTTCTGCCGGCCGGCCAGCGCCCAACACCCGCGCGCCGGCCAGCGCGATCACCAGGGCCACCCCGGCCGTGCCCACCGCGGTGAACAGTGCGCGGTGGGCGCCGGAGTTGTCGATGATCCACCCGGCCAGGTAGGCGCCGGGAGCGAACCCGGCGCCCAATGCGGTACTGACCCAGGTGAACCCCTCTGTCCGCGCGGCCGCGGGCACCAGTGCCTCGACCAGTCCGATGCCAGCCACCAGGGTGGGCGCGATGGTCAGTCCGGCGATCACCACCGCGGCAGCCATCGTCCCGATCGAGGGGGCCAGCGCGAGTGGGACGGTACCCACCGTGAAGGCGGTCAGGGCCAGCACGAACCGGTCGCGCATTCCCCGCCGCCAGTGCACCGTTCCATACAGCAGTCCGGCCACCAGGCTGCCGAACGCCAGCAGGGCGAGCAGCGGCCCGGACGCGGTCGCCGCACCGCGTTCGGCGGCGAAGGCGACCATGGACACCTCGATGGTGCCGAACGTCGCACCGACCGCGACGAACACCGGCACCACGACCCGCAGTCCGGGTGTCCGCATGGCCGAACCGGCTCGGGCACTGCGGGCCGCGGACACCGGCGCCGGCGCGCTGCGTCGCTGTGCGGCCAGCAGCAACGAGCCCACGGCGGCCAGTGCCGTCGCGGTGACCACACCGGCGGGCGCCCACCATCGCAACGACAGGAACGTGACCAGCACCGGTCCGACCACGAACACGAACTCGTCCAGCACCGACTCCAGCGAGAACGCGGTGTGCAGCGCCGGGGTGCCACCGACCAGGGCGGTCCACCGGGCCCGCACGAAGGCTCCGATCTGCGGGGTCGCCGCGCCGGCCAGCACCGCCGCCGGAAAGTACGTCCACACCGGAGCGTGCCCGAGCGTGGCCAGCACCAGCCCGGCCACGCCGAGTACGTGCAGGGCCAGTCCGACCAGCAGCACCGGGCGCTGGCCGCGCCGGTCGGACAGCGAACCGGCCACCGGGGCGAGCACCGACGAGGACACCGCCAGGGTGGCGCTGACCGCGCCGGCCAGACCGTACGAACCGGTCAACCCAGACACCAGCAGCACCGCGCCCAGCCCGAGCATGGACAGCGGGAAACGCCCGACCACCCCGGCGACCACGAAGGCACGCGCTCCCGGCGTGGCCAGCAGGGTCCGGTACGGGGTGAACAGCCGCGCTCCCGGAACGCGGCGAGGTGTCTCGGGCCGGTCGAAGGTCATCTTGACTGGCACCCTACGGATGCGAACCGCACGGGTCGCGCGGTTATGGTCGGGGTTCTGGTCACCCCGGGTGTGGGCCACGGGTTGGGTTGGGTCGGTTCACGCTCGGTTCTTCCCGAACCGGGTGGCGCCCACGCAGGCGGCCACCACGAAACCGATCGCCGCCCACTCACGTACCGACAGCACCTCGCCGAGCACGGCGAACCCGATCAGTGCGGCCACCGCCGGTTCCATGCTCATCAGCAGCCCGAACACGCCGGCCGGAATCCGGCGCAACGCCTGAAGTTCGAGCGTGTAGGGGATCACCGACGACAGCAGCGCCACCACCGCGCCCAGCAGTAACGAGCGGGTCGACAGCAGTTCGACACCCGCGGAGGCCACCCCGAGCGGTAGCACGGCCAGTGCGCCGACCGAGCAGGCCAGCGCCAACCCGAAGGTGCCGTGGAAGCGACGTCCCACCGCCGCGGTGAGCAGAATGTAACCGGCCCAGCCGACCCCGGCCAGCGCGGCGAACATCACCCCGACCGGAGTCACCGCGCCGCCGCCGCGGGCGAGCAGGACCACACCGAGGCCACCCAGCAGCACCCACAGCACGTCCAGTCGGCGGCGCGAGGCGGCCACCGCGATGGCCAGCGGACCGCAGAACTCGATGGTCACCGTGATGCCCAGTGGGATGCGGTCCAACGCCTCGTAGAAGGTCAGGTTCATCCCGGCCAGGGTCAGCCCCAGCGCGGCGGCCACCGCCGCGTTCTGCCAGCGGGCGGGGCTCAGCGTTCGGCGCCGTGTGCCCTGTTCGTCTGGTTGGTCCTCCCGGGTACGCCGGCGCTGGTTCGACCGGACCCGCCAGGCCTGGGGCAGTAGTACCGCGGCGGCGAACCCCAGTCGCAGCACCACCACGCCGGACGGCGGTAACCGCTCGAACAGCGCCTTGGCCACCGCCGAGCCGGACTGCACCGAGGTGATGCCGAGCAGGATCAGACCGGTAGGCGGTACCACTCCGGCCGCCGAGTGGATCGCACGGCCGGCCCGGTGGAGGTGGCGACCCGGTCGGTCAGCCG
>DATCXL010000327.1:0-2211 GCA_036565825.1 Mycobacteriales bacterium | reverse complement strand
CCAAGTCGCTGGAACTGGCACGGTCGCTGCTCGCGACACCTGTGGTCGCCGCGTCCCTCGGCGAGACCTACAGCGAGTGGGTTCTCATGGTGCTGCGCACGTTCGGTCCGGCGGTGTGGAGTGATGTGCTGCACCACCTGGGTGGTAGCCACACCCACGCCGGGCGCGGCTGCGCGCAACATCAACGGCAGTGTCGTGTCCACCGCAACGGTCGGAGAAAGAGCGATCGCCGCGGCGAGGTGTGGGTCGCGGTCATCCAGCCGAGAGACCACGAACTCGAAGATTCCTCGAGCGCTGGCCGATGTGGTTGCGTACTCGGCCAGGTCGTTGAGAGCACTCACGCTGGCGACCGATCGACCCTGCCGCATCAGCAGGTCCGCAATGCGGACTGCGATGAAGTACTCACCGATCACGTCGTGGGTGAAGTGTGGACCAGTCGGCGACGCGACCACCAGCGGTGACAGGTCGTCCGGCAGAAGCAACCCGCTACCTCCGGTGGTCGGTGGCAGCCAGGTTGACAGGCTTGGCGGCAGCAACGTGTCCGACGCACGCAGCGCGAGGTCAGACAGTGTCTCGGTCGCGGCGGCCACATCGATACCAGCCTTACTGAGCACGCGCCGCACGCAGTGATCGACAAGGTGAAACGCCGTCGCGGGGCGATCCGCCACGGTCCGGCCCCCGGCATACAACAACGTCAGGTACAGAGGAAGCGTCGCCAGTTGCTGCAACGACGGCGGCAGATCCGCGAACGTTGGCTGGCCTGGTTCACGCGCGGCGTCCCACACCTGCTGGGCCTGCTCCGGCTGCCACCGCCCCAGCCGGAAGGAGACACCACTGTCGCGGGAGTCCTGCTCGTGGACGCACGCCGCGAGTACCGGATGCGCTGTCAGGTCAGGGTCCGGCGGTGTCCGAACTACCAGGACGAACCGCAGCCGCACCTGCGAGACCTGACGCAGGACCACGTCGATCTGGCGACCGACCTCATGAAGCTGCTCGCGGGAACCGATTCCATCGATGACCACCAGCAGGTCGCGGTCCAAGCCTGCCACCTGCCGCTCGAGGGTCAGCAGTGGATCGGCTCCGCCGGGGATGGATGCGTAGCGCAGTACCTGCGACGGTAGATCAAGCTGCCCGGGCGGCCATGAGTCCACCGCGTGGATCTGGCTGTCGACCTCACCAGCCAACTCGGACGCCAGATGGCCGACCATCATCGTCTTGCCGCAACCAGGCGGACCCGTGACCACGTACACCCGGGATGTGGAGTCAAGGAACCGCCTCAGCGCCACCACCGCACCGGTCGGCGCCACGAAGGCCAGCATGCCCAGCCCCGCCCGCACCGCGGCCGCCAAGCTCTTGGTCCGCCGTGCCGACCTCTCACCAAGCCCGTGACGGTCCGCGCCGCCGGCGTTGGGCGCCGACCACGATTCGGTAGAAGCGCCTGCCAGGTCGTCGTGCTCGGGCGGCGGCGACTCGCGGCCACCGAGTATCAGGTGGAGCCGGCGTAGATCATCCCCGTCCAATCCAGCCAGGTCCGCATCAAGCATCTGCTGCGTCTCGTATCGAAGTTGCGCTCGTGCCCCGCGCTTCTCCCAACCCGACACCGCTCCAACGTTGACACCGAGGTGAGCGGCGAACTCGCGGACGCTCATGCGCTTGGCCTCTCGCAGCGCCCTGGCCTCCAGCCCGGACCACCGCGCCACCACCGCACCCACACAAACCGCCTTTCCTGCCCCATGACACCCTCGGTCGTGCTCTGACTCCTCACCGTAGCGAAGCATGGTCACGGCGCGCCCTCCATAGTCACGGTGCGACCCGACCAGTCTGGAAACGGCGAACCCGACCGGGCAGGCGTCGACATAACGGATGGTCGGGCACAGCCGAGGTGACACGGTCGTAATGGAGCCCGACCGGGTTGATCGGGCGCCGGCACTCCTACCCAGCGTCGATCGCCAACTTGCAGCCGCGATGGAGTCCGACCGGATTGGTCGGGTGTCGGAGCTGGGCCGGCCAGGGCGCGCGCTGCGCGCCGGTGCCGCAATGGAGCCCGACCGGGTTGGTCGGGTGTCGGCGGTGTAGTCCGGCGACCAGGTGCCGGCCTCGATGCGGCCGCAATGGAGCCCGACGGGTTGGTCGGGTGTCGGCCTCGTAATCCGTCGGAATAGCCATGATGCCCGGTGTGCCGCAATGGAGCCCAACCGGGTTGGTCGGGTA
>DATCXL010000449.1:0-2638 GCA_036565825.1 Mycobacteriales bacterium | reverse complement strand
TGCATCTCGACCAGCCGGTCGCGGGCCCGCTGTCGTTCCGGAGCGCCCTCCGGCAACGTGACCAGCAGCCCGAACAGTTTTCTGGCGTACTCCCGGTCATCTGGTGACGAGGTCGCCCCACGGGTGGGAAGGGTCGGTCCGCCCGCGTCGGCGGAACTCACTGTGCACCGCCTCGACGCTTGCGGAGGATGATGGCGACGGCCCCGGTGGCGGTGGATTCGGTTTCGACCTCGCCGGCCAGCGAGGTCAGTACGGTCCAGGCGAACGTGTGCTGGCGGGGCAGTCGGCCGCCCTCGGTGGTGGTGCTGACCCTGATGACCAGCAGTTCGGGCCGCAGGGTGTAGAGGCAGGTCAGGTCGGCTCCGGGGGTCGCGTCGCCGAGTAGCAACGCGGACGCCTCGTCCACCGCGATGCGCAGGTCGTCAATCTCGTCGAGGGTGAAGTCCAGACGCGCCGCCAGCCCCGCGGTTGCCGTACGCAGGATCGACAGGTACGCACCGCTGGCGGGTATGCGCAGTTCGACGGTGTCGTCCCGCGGAACCGCCGGCTGCCCGACCTCGGGGGCCTCCTCCGTCATCATTGCTCCTCAGTACGTGGATTCGCTCGTGCGCTCCGTGGCCGGTGTGGCGAACCGTTCGAGGGCGTCACCCGTCAGCCTGTACACCGTCCACTCGTCCATGGGTTTGGCACCCGCCGCGCGATAGAAGCCGATCGCCGGAGCGTTCCAGTCCAGCACCCACCATTCCAGTCTCCGGTAGCCACGCCGCACACAGACACGCGCCAGTTCCCCGAGTAGCGCCCGGCCAAGGCCCGAGCCACGGTGCTCCGGCCGAACGTACAGGTCTTCCAGGTAGATCCCGTGGGTGCCTCGCCAGGTGGAGAAGTTGAGGAACCACAGCGCGAAGCCGACCACCTCCCCATCCGGGGCCAGTCCGACATGCCCGAACAGGGCCGGATGGGAGCTGAACAGGGCGTCGCGCAGTTGTGCCTCGGTGATCTCCACCTCATGTTCGGCTCGTTCGTAGGCCGCCAACTCCCGGATCAGCCGGCACACCGCGGCCACGTCGTCCGACTCGACCGGGCGGACCTGTGCGGTCACCTGACCCCCCGCCCCGTGGATTCCCTCGTGTCGACCAGGTTCCAGTGCAGCACCACGGGTGCGTCGTACTCGTGACCGAGCACGCATGGCGCCGCCGGTCGGAGGGTGAACATCCCGCCGGCCGAGGCGGGTTGGCCCAACCACCTGGCCGCCAGAACCCGGGAGAAGTGGCCGTGACCGAAGAGCAGTACGTCGGCCTGGAGTAGGTGCGTCTGGATCTGGGCCAGCAGTCGGTCAGCGCGGGCTGCCACCTCGCGGGCCGTCTCGCCACCCGGTGGATCACCTGTCCATATGGTCCAGCCCCGCCGGTTCTCCCGGATCTGGGCGCTGGTCAGGCCCTCGTAGTCTCCGTACTCCCACTCGGCCAGGTCATCGGCGACGACGACCGCGTCGAAACCGGCCAACCGTGCGGTGTCCATCGCCCGACGTCGTGGACTGCACAGCACGAGCGCTGGGCGCAACCCGGACAACATCTGCGCCAGTCCGGTGGCCTGCTGTTCGCCGTGCCGGGTCAACGGCAGATCGGTGCGGCCGGTGTGCCGATGCGATCGGCTCCATTCGGTCTCACCGTGCCGGACCAGCCACAGCCGACCGGGCGGTCGACCCTGGCCAGAACGAAGCTGGGCCGGTCCCTGATCGGGACCGGCCCCACCGACAACTGATGTCACGCCTGCTTGGTCTCCCAGAAGATCTTGGCGATCTCGTCGATCTTGTCCAGCAGCTTCTGACCCTCCTGCGGGTCCACCGAACCCTTGCCGCCAGCGGCACCGGCCAGCTTCGTGGCCTCGTTGAACAGGGTGTGCAGCTGGGGGTACTTCTCGAAGTGCGCGGGCTTGAAGTAGTCGGTCCACAGCACCCACAGGTGGTGCTTGACCAACTGGGCCCGCTCCTCCTTGATGATCAGGGCGCGGGTACGGAACACCGGGTCGGTGTTGTTCTGATACTTCTCCATGATCGCCTTGACCGACTCGGCCTCGATGCGAGCCTGCGCCGGGTCATAGACCCCGCAGGGCAGGTCACAGTGCGCGAAGACGGTGGTGCGTGGGGTGAGCATGCGGGGAAGCCGCATCGATACCTCCGTTGAGGTCCCTCACCGGTCGCGAGGACCGGGCTGGAGGAAGATTTCCTACGGGTCGATCTCATTGGCGACCCTACTCCGGGCACCCTGATGGCGCAGAGCGGAGGTACGCGTGCGTTGGCCGCTGGGCGCGGGTCTCGTCGCGGGGACGTCCATGAGTCCCACACTGCTACCCGGTGACGCCGTGTTGCTGTGGCGGGGCCTGTCCGACCGTGGTCCCCGGGTACGCACCGGCGACGTGGTGGTGGCCCGGTTCCGAACGCTGCCGGACCGACTGGTGATCAAACGTGCGGTGGGTCCATGCCCCGACGTCGGCGGGGGATGGTGGCTGTTGGGCGACAATCCGGCGCACAGCGACGACAGTCGTAGTTACGGTGCCGCCGACGTGGCGGCCAGGGTGGTGTGCAGGTACTGGCCACCGTGGCGGCCACGACAGGCACGACTCTGAGCCGCCGCGCCTG
>DATCXL010000261.1:0-2400 GCA_036565825.1 Mycobacteriales bacterium | reverse complement strand
GCCTGCCGCAGTGGAACTGCGCCTGTGACGGGTGCGCGCAGGCCAGGCGGGAGGGCACCGAGCGTACCCAGGACTGCCTCGCCGTCAGTGGCGACGGCCGAGCGTGGTACCTGGTGAACGCCTCGCCGGACCTTCGCGCCCAACTGCTGCGCACGCCGGAGCTCGCGCCTGACCCGGGGTCGCGAGACACGCCGTTACGCGGAGTCCTGCTGACCAGTGCCGAACTCGACCACACCCTTGGCCTGTTCCTGCTCCGCGAAGCCAGCAGCCTCGTCGTGTACGCGACCACATCGGTACACCGGGCGTTGCTCGCGACCGCCGTACTGGACCGGTACACCACGGTCGACCGGCGAACCGTGGTGGATGGCGAACCACTGCGGCTCGACGGGGGCCTGACCGCCACCGCCTTCACGGTGGGCGAGCGCATGCCGCGGTACGCCGCCGGACAACCCGGCGCCGGATGGGTGGTCGGGTACCGGTTCGTCGACGTCGGTGGCGGCGGCGGAGTCCTGGTGTATGTGCCGTGCCTCGCCTCCTGGACACCGACGGTCGGTTCGGCCGTGGCCGGCGCCGATGTCGTCGTTCTCGACGGTACGTTCTTCACCTCCGACGAGATGGCCCAACAGACCGGACTGTCCCGGCCGGCAGCCGGCATGGGACACCTTCCGGTCGAGGAGACCCTGCCGCTCCTGCGCGCGCACCGCGGCCCGCGTTATCTGTTCACCCACCTGAACAACACCAATCCAGCGGCCCACAGTGCGGCCCATCGGTCGCTTCTCGCGAAGTCCGGAGCAGACATCGCGCCGGAAGCCGGACTTATCAATCTCTGATTGTCGGCGAATATCGACCCGCATTACTTCTTGTGCATTCAATCCAACGCCGATATCTTTACCCGGTAAACCTCTAGGTGGAACAAATGGTCCACCAGGCGGACCGGTGGACCTGACCGTACGGCCCCAGGAGAGGAGCACCCCTGCTGTGAAGAAACCATCAAAAGTGATGGTCACCGCCATCATCAGCGCCGTCACGACCGTGCTCACGACCGCCGCGTTCCTGGTGGTGACCGGGCTGCCCAGCTCGGCACACCAGGCCGTGACCAACCAGGACGACGGCGCCCAGAGTCTGGGTGACCCCGACTACGGTGTCTGCCGCGGCACCGACCCGACCTGCTACCACGACTGGGGCAACTTCGACCCCGGTGAGGGCTACAAGGTCCTGCTCTACACCCGCACCGCCGGCCCCCGGCACGCCGACCTGGGCCCTGCCCTGGCTCCCGGCCTCAACCCCCCGCTGTCCGATGCGAACGTGGTGCAGAACTCGGTCATCGCTCTCGGGCAGGAGAACGGCTTCGCCGTTGACTACACCGAAGACGTGACCCAGTTGTCCACCCCCAGGAAGCTGTTCGGGTACAACGCGGTGATCTTCTTCAGCACCTCCCGGGACACCCTCGATGATGCGGCGCAGACCTCGCTGCGGCAGTACATCCGCGGCGGCGGTGGATTCGTCGGCGTGCACAACGCGTTCGGCACCGAGTACAACTGGCCGTGGTACGAGGGCCTGCTCGGAGGAGCGAACTACTACGATCACGGGCACAACCAGCCCGGCACCGTCCAGGTCACCGACCACAAGGACGTGTCAACGGCCGAACTGCCGAACCGTTGGGCCTTCAGCGACGAGTGGTACAACCTGATGCCGTTCCCGTCGCACGTCCGGTTCCTGGCGACCGTCGACGAGGACACCCTGACCCAGGGCACCACCGGATCGATGGGCCACCCCGGACACGGTGACTTCCACCCGGTCGCCTGGTGCCAGTACTACGACGGCGGCCGGGCGTGGGTGACCACGATGGGCCACGACGCCAGGGACTTCTCCACCGACGGTTCCTTCCCGGGCGCGCTGGAGTTCCAGAAGATGCTGGTCGGCGGTATCCAGTCGGCGATGGGCCAGACCCCCTTCTGCCGCTGAACCTGCCCCTGAACCCGCCCAGCACACCGCCCCGGTACCGCACAACGGTGCCGGGGCGGTGTGCTGGGCGGTCAGACGCGGGACGGTTCGCCGATCCCACCCACCGTGTCGCCCTCAACCGGCCCACCATGAAGACCGTGGACCCAGAGACACTCAGCGTGATCGGACCCCGAACCCGTCGGCAACGCTGCTGGTGAGCATAGCCGGGACATGCGTTGGTCGATGTCGGGTGATCTGAGGTGGCCTGCTCGGAGCCAGCGGGCGGGGTTACGGATGGGCGCGGTGGGTGGCGGTTTCACAGTCCGAGGTAGATGCGGCGTACCCGCGGGTCGCGGCTCAGCTCCCGCGAGGTGCCGGTCATGGCCACCTCGCCGTTCTCCATCACCAGGCAGTCGGTGGTCACCTCGAAGGTGAGCTTGGCGTTCTGCTCCACCA
>DATCXL010000217.1:0-4153 GCA_036565825.1 Mycobacteriales bacterium | reverse complement strand
CCTGTCCCCATCATCGCCGGACCGGTCACGCGGGTCCTCGTCGGTGGGTGACACGTCCTCGACCACCGGCCAGGGTGGCACCGGCACGTCGGGGTCCTGGGAGAAACCGGCGACGATCCGTTCCCAGGCCTGCTCCTCCTCGGCGTCGGTCAGTCCGTGGGAGGGGCGATCGTCGCTGGGCACACGCGGTCGGGGGTTTCCCACCTCGGCTTCGACGATGTCCCGGGCCGTGGTGCGTTGTTCCCGGTCTACCCACAGTCGGTCGGTGGGCGGGCTCGGTAGGGCCAACGCGCGGGTGTAGGGCTCGACGTCGGCGGACGGTTCGAGGTATGCGGGCACTCCGGCCAGCTTGAGCACGTCGAGCAGGTGTTCCCCGATGCGTGGGTCGACATCGGCGAGCGGGATGTAGGTGGCCGCGTCCAGGCCGTTGTCGCGCCGCCCTCGGCGCGGGGGAAGCGGAAGCTCGCTGCTCATGGCCTCCTACCCTGCCGGCTCGGTGTTTTGGACCGATTCGCCCGGTGAAGACGCTAGCTGTCCATCACTGTCGGGTGACAGAACCAGTGGGACCTTTCGCGGTGACGGACCGTGGTCACGCATCCATCGCAGACTGCCCATGAAGATCGTCGGCGCGTCGTTGTCGAGGGTCGCCACGTGGAAGCTGTTGTCCAGGACGCGCTCCTCCACCGGGGCGTGACGCACGCCCAGTCGGATCAGCGTGCTCGACCTGGTGTCCACCACGTGATCGACCCGACTCCGGTACACCAGCGTCGGCGCGTCGACCCTGGACAACTCGGCCCGAACCGCCTTCCACAGCCTGGTCATCTCGTGTGCGGCCCGCAGCGGCGTGCGTCCGTAGGCCAGTTCGGTGGTTCCCGGTTTGTTGATGTCGCTGCTGATGCCTGGTCGGGACGCCACCAGTTTCGACAGCACCGGCAGCAGGGCGAGGTCCCTGCGGTAGCTGTGGATGGCCGGGTTGACCAGGACCAGCGCGGCCACCTCGCCCGGGTGCGTCTCGGCCAACCGCAGTGCGAGTGCACCGCCCATGGACAGCCCGCAGACGAAGACCGCCTCACAGCGGATCCGAAGCTGGTTGAACGCCTGTTCCACCGCGTCGTACCAGGCGGTCCAACCGGTGGCCTGCATGTCCTGCCAGCGGGTGCCGTGACCGGGTAGACGGGGCACGGTCACGGTGTACCCGGCGGCGGCGAGGTATTCGGCCCATGGCCGCAGACTCTGCGGTGTTCCGGTGAATCCGTGACACATCACCACGCCGTGCGGGCCGCCGTCAGCGTGAAACGGTTCGGCACCGGGCATCACGGTCATCGTGGACCTCCTCGCCCCCCGTGGGGCACCGCAGGCTGGTGGTCGACCGCGGGGGGGAGTGTGGGCATACCCGCACGTACGCGGTGCTTGCGCACCAAGCCCCACCCTCCCGACGCGTCCATGTCAGCGCCACGAAGCACCACCGCCGGGCCATCGCCCGTACGAGTTACGGTACCCGTTGCCGGCTGCGTTGTGCCCGGTCAGGCGGTGACCGTAGGCTTCCGGGTGGTTTGTTGGCGGGTGGCTGGAGGGTGCGGTGCTGTACTGGGTCCTCAAGAAGATCATCCTGGGACCTGTGCTGCGCATGCTCTTTCGCCCCAGGGTGGAGGGGCTGGAGAACATCCCCGAACAGGGCCCGGCGATCATCGCCAGCAACCACCTGTCGTTCAGCGACTCGATCTTCCTGCCATTGATGGTGCCCCGCCGGATCACGTTCCTTGCCAAGAAGGAGTACTTCACCGGCACGGGACTGAAGGGCCTGCTGAGCCGGGCCTTCTTCGCCGGCGTCGGTCAGGTTCCCATCGACCGGACCAGCGGGTCGGCGGCCCGGGCCGGCCTGGAGACCGGTAAGCGGATTCTCGCCCAGGGCAAGTTGCTGGGTATCTACCCCGAGGGCACCCGCTCGCCCGACGGACGGCTGTACCGCGGAAAGACCGGCGTGGCCCGCACCACGTTGGAGGCCGGGGTGATGGTCGTGCCGGTGGCCATGGTCGACACCGACCGGATCCAGCCGCCGGGCCGGATCATTCCACGCCTGGGCCGGATCGGAATACGCATCGGTAAGCCACTGGACTTCTCTCGGTACGAGGGAATGGCCGGTGACCGGGTCGTCGAGCGGTCGATGACCGACGAGATCATGTACGAGTTGATGTTGCTGTCCGGTCAGGAGTACGTGGACGTCTACGCGGCCAAGGTGAAGGCCGAGATGGACAGGTCAGGGACCTCGGCCGCGGCCGCGGCGAACACCGCAGCGGCCCGGCAGGCCGGTGACCGGGCCCCGGTCGAACGGGCGAGCTGACCGGCGACGACGGTCAGTCCTCCCAGCCGCGGGCGCGTTCGACCGCGCGTCGCCAGCGGGTGTGCCGCCCGTCGTCGCGTGCCCCGTCCAACGGGTCGAACTGCCGGTCGAGCTGCCAGGTGTGCGCCAGTTCGTCGGTGGACGACCAGACCCCGGTGCCCAGTCCGGCGAGGAAGGCCGCGCCCAGCGCGGTGGTCTCGGTGACCCGTGGGCGTCGTACCGGCACTGCCAACTGGTCGGCCTGTAGTTGACACAACAGGTCGTTGGCGCTGGCCCCGCCGTCCACGCACAGCACCGGTAGCTCGATGCCGGCCTCACCGGCCATCGCGTCCACCACGTCGCGGACCTCGAACGCGATCGCCTCCAGGGTGGCCCTGGCCAGGTGCGCCCGGGAGGTGCCACGGCTGATCCCGACGATCGTGCCGCGGGCGTGCGGGTCCCAGTCCGGCGCGCCCAGCCCGGTCAGGGCGGGTACGAACACCACCCCACCGGAGTCGGGCACCGACCGGGCCAGGCCCTCGACCTGGTTGGCGGCGCTGATCAGCCCCAGTCCGTCTCGCAGCCACTGTACGGCCGCACCGGTCACGAACACCGCGCCCTCCAGCGCGTAGACCAGGCCGTGGCCGAGGTCCCAGGCGACCGTGGTGAGCAGCCCCGCGGTCGAACGCACCGGGGTGCGGCCGGTGTTGGCCAGCACGAACGAGCCGGTGCCGTAGGTGCACTTGGACGCGCCCGGCTGGTAGCAGGCCTGTCCGAACAGGGCGGCCTGCTGATCCCCGGCGATTCCGGCCACGGGAAGCCGCAGGCCCAGGAAGGAGTCGGGATCGGTGTGGCCGACCACGCCGCAGGAGGGCACGATCTCCGGCAGCGCCGATGGCGGCACGCCGAACAGTTCGCACAGTTCGTTGGACCAACCGCCGGCACTGATGTCGAAGAGCAGCGTGCGGGAGGCATTGGACGGGTCGGTGACGTGCCGGGAGCCGCCGGTGAGCCGGCTGACCACGTAGGAGTCGACCGTACCCACAGCGGTCCGGCCATCCCGTACACCGGCGAAGGAACGCTCGTCGTTCTCCGCGATCCAGGTCAGCTTGGTACCGGTGAAGTAGGGGTCCAGCCGTAAACCGGTGAGCTTGGCGACCCGTTCCTCGTGCCCCGCCTCGCGCATCCGCTCGCAGATCGGGGCGGTGCGCCGATCCTGCCAGACGATCGCCGGCCGGGGCGCGCGCAGGCTGTGCCGGTCCCAGAGCACCACCGTCTCCCGCTGGTCGGTCACCCCCACGGCGGTCGGCCGGGCCGGGGTCTGGTCCAGTGCCTGCCGGCATGCAGCCAGGGTGGCGCTCCAGATGTCCTCGGGTTCGTGCTCAACCCAGCCGGGTCGGGGGAACCGCTGCGGGAACTCCTGGTACCCGCAGGCCAGCGGTCGGGCGTCGGCGCCGACCACCAGCGCGGTCACCCCGGTCGTCCCCGCGTCGATCGCCAGCAGTGGCATGGCGTCCTCCTTACCGTCGGCGGGCACCGATCCCCACCCGCAACGGCCCAAGGTGTACCGCCCACGGTGACGGTTGGCGGACGCTTCCCGCCAGGTCGTCCGACACCCGGGAGTCCGAACCAGCAGGAATCAGAGGGGTTCTGCCGGTGGGTGTCGCAGTGAGTGCCTGCTCGAACGCGCACTGTAGCCTGCCCGAATGCTTGACGACCAACCACGGCGGCGGGACGGGCTGGGCGCCCACGACCCGCTCTGGACAATCCTCGCCCCGCCCAACCGGCGGCGCGGGCGCTGGGACCTGCGGGAGTTCTTCGACAGCGGCAGGG
>DATCXL010000215.1:0-3196 GCA_036565825.1 Mycobacteriales bacterium | reverse complement strand
CCGCCGTCGTAGACCGAACCCAGGTAGACACCGTTGAGCCACGCCCACGTCCGGACGCCGTGTGAGTCCGCACAGTTGTCGCCAATATCGACGTAGTCGTCGTTGTTACCGCCGCCCGGCGCTCCTGGACCGTAGTCGACGAAGACAGCAACAGCGCAGGTATCTGAGGTGTAGACGCCGAAGGTGTCCTCGACGCTTGCCGACGCCGGGCTGGCGAGCGCCAACGTCGCTGCTGTCGCGGCTGAGACTAACAACACCCTTCTCGCTCGAAACCACGCTCGTGTTTTCATAGGAGACCTTTCTTCTCGACGAGCCTCCCTTACCGGGTCACAGTAGAACCAACTCCGTTAAAGGTCAAAAGACAGCCATCTTGGACTTTTCATCGGATTTTCACAACGTCTGAAACGCCGGGCGTCTGTCGGTCCCAATGCCAGCCCGTCGGTCGTTGAGGACCTGCCTGATCGGGCCCGGGCTCTACCGAAGGGTCCACCTCGGTCAACCGGCGCGGCAGTCAGTCATGCCGCACTCCCCTACCGATCGCGGAGCGGACGCCAGGAAGGCGTCGCAATACAAGCGATTCACATTGCGATCCTTCACAAACAAACGCAATAAGAACGAGGACGTGACGTCGACCACCAGGCGGTCCCCGGCGTAGGAGTACCTCAGTCGTCCAGCCTGCTCGGCGTGCTGTCCCGATCGGCCAGCCCCAGGTCACGATCCAGGTCCAGCGGTGAGGTGACATCGTCGTCCAGGTCGTGGAAGGACTCGGCGGCCTCCCGGCGGGCCTTGCGCCGGTCGTGGACGAAGGCGAACAGCACGGCGCCCTCGAACAGTACGCACATCGGGACGGCCAGCGCGCACATGGTGAACGGGTCCTGGCTCGGAGTGGCCACGGCGGCGAACACGAAGATCAGAAAGATGGCGAGGCGCTGCCAACTTCGCAGTCGTCGGTAGGACAGCACACCGACCACGTTGAGCATCACGACCAGCAGTGGCACCTCGAAGGAGGTGCCGAACACGATCAGCATGACGTTCACGAAGGAGAGGTACTTGTCGATCGTGAACAGGGCGATCGTGCCGTTACCGGCGGTGTTGACGAGTAGCTGCAGGCCCTTGGACAGGGTGAGGTAGGACAGCGCGGCACCGCAGGCGAACAGGGTCGCGGACACGGCCACGAAGATGACGCTGTAGCGCTTCTCGTGGCGGTGCAGGCCCGGTGCGATGAAGGCCCAGACCTGGTAGAGCCAGCCCGGCGCGGACAGCACCGTGCCAGCCAGGGCGCAAACCTTGATGCGGAACAGGAATCCCGACAGCGGATCGGTCAGAACCAGCACGCATTCCTGGTCCGACGTCCCGGCGAAACGGTGGCTGGCGGGCAGAGAGCAGTAGGGCTGTTCAAGGAAGTTCAGTATGTGGTCATAGAAGAACCACGCCACGATCGTTCCGGCGACGACGAACAGGACCGCCTTGGCCAGTCGGTTGCGCAGTTCGCGCAGGTGCTCGACCAGTGGCATGCGGCCGTCGGGTGGGACACGCCGTCGCCGCGGCATCAGGCGTGGCCGGTCAGCGCTCACGGTGGCAGGTTACGGGAACCGGGGCGTGCACTCAGCGCTCGTCGGCCAGCGGCCGCTCTACCGGCTGCTGGTAGGGCTGTGCCGGTGGAGTGGAGGGGGCGCCGAGCGGTCCATGTCGCGTTTCCGCCTCCGCCTTGGCCGCCACACTGTCCTCTCGCAGCCCGCGGGTCTCAGCCTTGAATATCCGCATGGACCGGCCTACGGCGCGAGCCGCGTCGGGGAGTCTCTTGTAGCCGAACAGCGCCAGTATGACGATGGCGATGATAATAAGCTCGGGTGCGCCGAGTCCGAACATGGCACGACCTCTCCCCTGCGGTGACACCTCATCGTACGGCGCTCCGCGCTCAGGGTCACCCCCCCGGCGTGTATTGCGTCCAATTTCCGAGATATGTCAAAAAGGGGGGATCGTCCGTGAGCTGGGTGGTGAGCACTCAGTGGCGCCCGTTGGAAGGTACCTGCCCCCGCCGCCCCATCGGATGCAGTCTCGCCAACGTGTTGCGGTGCGCAGGGCGGCTAGCCGGCGTGGCGGGTCCCGATCGCCGACCGCGACCGGCGCAGTGCGTCGAGCGTGGGAACCATGTCGGACTCGGCCGCACGGGTTGCCCGTGCCAGTCTCGCGAGGTGGCCGCGAAGGCCCAGGGCCAACGCCGCGCACACCAGCAACGCGACGAAGACAGCAACCGCCCAGGCGACAAGCACGACCATGTCGGCGACTGTACCGGTCCGGCCGGTCAGCCCTCGTACACCTTCAGTGCCTCCTCGGCGTCGAACCGTACCTTCTCGGCCAACCAGCCTGGTGACAGTATCCGCGCGGCACCACCGATCCGGAGCATGAGTTGGCGCAGCCATCGGGTGTCGGCGACCCGCAGTTCCACCTCGACGTTACCGTCGGGGCACTCCAACACCCGTTCGCAGGGGTAGTAGTCGACCACCCAGCGTGCCGCCGGGCTCAGTCTCAGCGTGACCAACGGGTGTTCGGGTGCCGGTTGGTACAACCCGGCGGACAGGTCCCGGGTGACAGCGTCGGCTGGTGGGTGCGCTGGTTCGTCGAGCAGGCACACCTCGTCGATTCGGTCCAGCCGGAACAGTCGCACTCCCTCGGCGGTGCGGCACCACGCCTCCAGGTAGGAACGTCCCTCCACCAACAACAGGCGCATGGGGTCGACGTCGCGCCGCGTGGTTTCGTCGCGGGTCGCCGAGTAGTAGGTCAGGCGGACCGCCCGTTGTTCGGCCAGTGACCGCTGTACCAGGGCCAGTGCGTCGCCTTCGGCCTCGACCCGTACCGCCACGGCGCTGGCCACACCTGCGGCGTCACCGGCCGCTGACTCGATCTTGGCCAGGGCACGCTCCACCGCGTCGCGCCCGGCCAGACCGGGTACCTCGGCCAGAGTGCGTAGTGCCACGACCAGGGCCAGTGCCTCGTCGGCGTTGAGCCGTAGTGGCCGGGACATGCCCGCGTCATGGGTCACCGTGATCGTGTCGCCCTCAAACGACAGGTCGATCAGGTCGCCGGGGCCGTGGCCTGGAAGCCCGCACATCCACAGCAGTTCCAGGTCGCGCCGCAACTGGGCAGCAGTGACGTCGAAGTCGGCGGCGGCCTCGGTAAGTGAGATGCCGGGTCG
>DATCXL010000202.1:0-2205 GCA_036565825.1 Mycobacteriales bacterium | reverse complement strand
CGTGGACCACTTCGTGCGCACCCTGCCCGACGGGTACGACACGGTCCTGGACGACGAGGGCGCCTCGGTCAGTGTCGGTGAGAAGCAGTTGATCACCATCGCCCGGGCGTTCCTGGCCGAGCCGGCGATCCTCATCCTGGACGAGGCGACCAGTTCGGTGGACACCCGCACCGAGGTGTTGATCCAGCGGGCGATGAACTCGCTGCGCCGGGGTCGGACCAGTTTCGTCATCGCGCACCGGCTGTCCACGATCCGGGACGCCGACCTGATCCTGGTGATGGAGTCCGGGCGGATCGTCGAGGAGGGCACCCACGCCGGACTGTTGGCCGCCGGCGGTGCTTACGCCCACCTGTACGCGGCACAGTTCGCCGAGGCGGTCACCGAGGTGAGTTGACCGGTCACCGCCACCCAAAAGCCATCACGGAGCGTTGTCGCGTGTCACCGGCTCGGGTAATCCGCTCACCCCGGATGGCTCTGGTACCCCGGCCTCTCTGCTGGCCAGTATTGACGGGCCAGTTCGGAACGGGCCCGTCCGTTTCTGGCGTCAATGCCGAATACACGTTTCATTACGCGTGCGCTGTGAGAGGGGAAGCGAAATATGGCGAAGTATCGCACCCAGATCCAGTGGGGTGGCCCGGACGCGGGCTGGCACGACGACTCCGACCTGACCATCGAGATCAGCAACCGAAAGGCCGTGGTACCCGGTAGTGGCCTGCCGGCCGCCGGGACCCAGGTCTCGTGGGCGGGTCCGGAGGGCAACGCGACGATCACCTTCTTCGACGACGGGACGCGGTTCCAGGGGGCCGCCCAGTTCCCCGGCGAGGGGCCGGTCGGCTACCGGGGCCAGGCCACCTGATCCGGGCCTGAACGGGACCTCAGCCGACACCCGTCCGGACCTGGTCCGACCGAAGCACTTCGGTGGGCCGTGGCCACGCTGGTGCCACGGCCCACCGTCGTCTGGTCACGACCAGCACGGCCCGGTGTGGGTTCGGTCGTCGCGCCGACCCGCCGCCGGGCATGAGGTTCGGTCACTGTTTCTTCCCAACGCGGTCGGTTACGCCCTACCACTGGCCCAGAATAGGAAGATGGGAAAGGTCTACGAGCGCATAGATGACCGTACGCGGTTGTTTATCAAGGCCCAGCCGGTCTTCTTTGTCGCGTCCGCGCCACTGGCCGCGGACGGACACGTGAACGTCTCCCCGAAGGGCCGGTCGGGTTCACTCACCGTGCTCGACGAACGGACCGTGGCCTTCCTGGACTTCGGTGGCAGCCACGCGGAAACCATCGCGCATCTGCGGGAGAACGGGCGGATCACGCTGATGTGGTGCGCGTTCACCGGGCCACCCCGCGTGCTGCGGGTGCACGGACGCGGTGAGCCGGTCTTCCGGGACGACCCGCGCTTCGCTGACCTGGTCGGCCGGTTCGGTGACGCCGACGGCCCCGGGTTGCGAGCGATCGTCCTGGTCACCGCCGATCTGATCAGTGACACCTGCGGCTTCGCGGTCCCGTTCATGGACTACCGAGAGGACCGGAGCCTGCACGCGGACCATTTCCGCCGCAAGACCGACGAGCAGTTCGCCGCCTACTGCCAGGCGAAGCCGTTCAACACCGAGAGCATCGATGGCCTGCCCGCGATCCCACTCCCCCTGCCACCCCGCCCCGACCGGGTACTCCCCGACTGAACCCGCCGGCCGTGACCGGATGCCCTCTGGCGCGCCTCCCGCTGAAACCAGCTCAGGCAATCGGTCCGGAAACGGCCGGCCCGCCTCCGCCACCGCGGCCCGAACGCAACCTGAAGTGGCACACGCAGGCGCGGACACCCGTGAAGATCCCACCGTTAGCCGCACCGAGCCGACCCAGTTGGCGTCGCCGATCTCGCGCGGGAACGGGGCGGACAGAATCGTCGAGGTGCCGCACTCGACGTTCTCCCAGCCGGTCCGCATCAGACACTCGTATTCCAGCGGCCGGACCTGGATCAAATAATCGCGGGTCTGCCGGTCGTGCGGGTCGCCGTTGATGCGGGCGAGCAGGCTCTCCACGATCGCCCGGGTGATGGTGTCCTTGTCGATCAGGGCCCAGCCGGTGGCCTGGGCGAGCAGTTTGCCGGTCTCGGTCTTACCCGAGCCCGTGTATCCGGCAACCACGGTCAGCACACGCACGTCGGCCCGCTCGAACAACGGCCTGCGGTCGGTGGACCCGCGCCGA
>DATCXL010000163.1:0-3800 GCA_036565825.1 Mycobacteriales bacterium | reverse complement strand
CGCCACGATCCGCCCGACCAGTTCCCGGGTCACCTGCTGACCATCGGCCAGGGTGATGTCGTTGTGCAGCCACTGCCAGATCTGCGAACGGGCGATCTCGGCGGTGGCCGCGTCCTCCATCAGGTTGAAGATGCCGACCGCACCGCTGCCTGCCAACCAGGACGCCAGGTACTGCAACCCGACGCTGACGTTGTTGCGCAACCCCGCCTCGGTGATCTCACCGGGAGTCGCCTTGACGTTGAGCAGTTCCGCCGCGGTGACCGAGACGTCCTCCCGGGTCCGTTCGATCTGGTTCGGACGGTCGCCGAGCACCCGGTCGAACACCTCACGACACACCGGCACCAGGTCCGGGTGGGCCACCCACGACCCGTCGAACCCGTCGCCTGCCTCCCGTTCCTTGTCCTGGCGCACCTTGGCCAGCGCCTGCTCGTTCACCTGGGGATCGCGGCGGCTGGGAATGAACGCGGCCATCCGGCCGATGGCGTGCGCGCCCCGGCGGTGGCAGGTGCGCACCAGTAGTTCGGTGTAGGCGCGCATGAACGGCGCCGTCATGGTCACCGCGTTGCGGTCCGGCAGCAGGAAGTCGGCGCCGCGGGTGCGGAACTTCTTGATCAGGCTGAACATGTAGTCCCACCGGCCGGCGTTCAGCCCGGCCGAGTGTTCACGCAGTTCGTAGAGGATCTCCTCCATCTCGAACGCGGCCGGGAACGTCTCGATCAGTACGGTGGCGCGAACCGTGCCGCGCGGCAGACCGACCGCCTCCTGGCCCACGACGAACACGTCGTTCCACAGCCGTGCCTCCAGGTGGCTCTCCAGCTTCGGCAGGTAGTAGTACGGGCCGGCACCGGCGTCCAGCTGCAACCGCCCGCAACTGGCCAGGTAGAGCGCGAAGTCGAACATGGCGCCGGACACCGGTGCGCCGTCGACCAGCACGTGCTTCTCGGGCAGGTGCCAGCCGCGTGGGCGCACCACGATGGTGGCCAGGTCACTGCCAAGCGCGTAGGACTTTCCTTCGTCGCTGGTGAAGTCGATCCGTCGGCGCACCGCGTCGAGCAGGTTCAACTGGCCTTCGACCATGTTCTGCCACAGTGGGGTGTTGGCGTCCTCGAAGTCGGCCAGCCACACCTTCGCACTCGAGTTCAGCGCGTTGATGGTCATCTTGCGGTCGGTCGGTCCGGTGATCTCCACCCGTCGGTCCACCAGACCCGGCGCGGGCGGGGCCACCCGCCAGGACAGGTCGGCACGGATCTCGGCGCTTTCCGGCAGGAACTCCAGTGCCCCGCCGGCGCTCAACCGCTCCTGCACCTGCACCCGCCGGGCCAGCAACTCCTCCCGCCGGGCGCCGAACCTGCGGTGCAGGTCAGCGACGAGGGCGAGCGCCTGCTCGGTCAGCACCTCGTCGTACCGGTCACCGACCGGTCCGGTCACCTGCACACCCTCGGGCAACGTGAGCTGGTTCATCGGGATGGCCTCCGTTCGTCGGTACCCGCGTCCGCCACCCCGTGATGCGCTGGCCGCTTGTCGCCCCGCCGCACCGGCGGTACCCAGCCGGCGGACCCCACCCTGCGACCGCTGGGCGACCGCTGGGCGACCGCTGGGCAAATCCGGCGGACCGGCCCAGCTTTCTGTCTGGCGGACTTTATATTTCACGATCCGGAAGGACACGTTATCCCGGAACACCGTGTACCGCAGCAGAACACCCCGCCAGTTTCCGTCCGGACGGACACCGCATCGATCAGGGTTTCAGCCACACCAGCTCAGGGTGATCAACAACAAACGGTGCCATCCGATCCTCGGCCACCGCCCGGGACAACTCGGCCGCGCCCGGGTCCAGATCGAGCGTCGGGACCGGGCCGTAAGGCGTGTCATGTTCGACATCGTGGAAGGGGACGGTCAGGCCGACCAGCGAACCCGCGCGCAGGCCCAGGTACTCCCGGGTCAGCGCGGCCAGATCAAGGCTGTCCGGTGACACCGAGACCGCGTCGCCGGCCGCACGCAGTACCGCTTCCAGTCGGACCGGTTGGCCAACACCCCCAGACTGGTCGCCCTGTCGAGTGCCGCGACCAACAGTTCCTGCTGGTGCCGCTGTCGGTCCAGGTCACCGGCCAGTCCGTCTCGCGCCCGGACGTAGTCCAACGCCTGTGCGCCGGCGAGGTGGTGCCGCCCGGGCCGGAACACCTGGTGGGTGTCTCGCGACCGGACCTCCTGGTCGACGGTGAGATCCACTCCGCCAACCGCGTCCACCAGAGCCACCAAGCCGCCGAACCGAACCGAGATCACCCCGTCGATCCGGACTCCGGTCAACCGCGACACCGCCTCGGCCTCGGCCGCCGGCCCGCCCCGCAACAGTGGGCAGAACAACCGACCGGGCCAACCCGGACCGCAACTGTCCCCCGGTATCCCGGTGTCGCGGGGAAGCGAGACCAGGTATGCCTGCCGTCCACCCCGGGCCAGATGCACCAGGACGATCGTGTCGGCCCGGCCGCTACCCGGCAGGTCGGGTCGCTCGTCACTGCCCAGCACCAGCAGGTTGCGCGCCGGGGTGACCGGCTGGGCCACTGTGGACGGGAGGTCGCCCGGGTGCCCGGCGACGTGGCCGTGCTCACCGGTGGACCCGGTGAACCCGGTCAGCGACGGCACCAGGGCCACCGCCGCCACCGCCAGCGCGGCGGCCGACATTTAGCTCGGCGAGTAACTGCCACACCTCGTCGTGGCGGACGGCGTCCTCGGCGTGGTCGAGCACCGTGGTCGGTCCGTCCTGCCAGTCGGGCACCGGTTCGCCGCGCAACACGATCCGGCGGAACCACGAACCCCGGCGCCAGTTCAGGTACTCGTTGGTGACCATCCGTTTCACGTACAGCTCGGGCCGGTCGGTCTGGCTGATCCGACGCCACCGCAGCGCGGCCCTGGCCATCGCCTCCTGGGTGACATCCAGTGCCAGGTCGCGGTCGCCGGTGAGCATCACCGCGTACCGCAGCAGGGCCTGGCCTCGCGCCGCCATGAAGTCTTCAAACGTCACCGGGTTCCTCCAGTCCGCCTCACCCCACTACATGGTTGATTCCAGGCCCTCGCCGGGGCGGAGCCCCGACTCCAGGGTCACGTCGTCAGGGGGCATGGTGCTGTGTTACCCCTCTGTGGGGGAGCTCCGCTCCACCCCACACCCCCCTCAAACCCCCTTGGCCCACAGGGACAATCGGCAGACGTCTTGGAATCACCCCACTACAGACGGGTGGACCCGGCCCGATCATTGCGACGCCGAGCGAAGTTCCATCTCCGGCCCCACGCTGTTGTCACGGCTGAACCACGTCCGGAGCGCGGCGCCGGTCGGTGCCGGCCACCGTCCGGGAGGTCAGGTCGTCGGGCGTTAGGCCACGAGGGTAAAGAGCATCGGCACCGGCTGCCCGTCGATCCGGAACCGGAACCGACCGTCGGCATCTGGCGTCTTCCAACCTCTCGAGTCGACCGGGGAGTCCAGATGTTCGGTGAGCGCCACCACCCGCAGGCCGGCGTTCACCGCGGCGGTGACGATCTCGCCGAGTGCGTGCGCGTACAGCACGGTGGCGGTGCTGGCCAGCACGGCGTCACGGTCGGCGTAGGAGCCGGGTTCGTCAAAGGTGTGCGGCCCGTCAAAGGCGTAGGGGAAGTCCAACACCAGCGGGTCGAGCGTCTCGACCATGCCGCGCAACGGGTGGAAGTCGACCAGCAGCAGTCGCCCGCCCGGTCGCGCGTCGCGGCGACCGAACGCAACCGCACCGGCCCGCACCGGGCCGCGAACGCATCCGCCCTGGCCAGCGCCACCG
>DATCXL010000161.1:0-6187 GCA_036565825.1 Mycobacteriales bacterium | reverse complement strand
CGCCGACGCTACCGGCCAGCCCCGCGTCGGACACCGGGTTGCTTCGCCCGGCCCCAACTCCAGAGCGTCGCACCGGGAGTCCGGTAGCGTGTCGGAGCCGAAGCATGACGACGCCCGGTGGTCACCGGATCGCCGTCGTTCGCAACGCAGCAGGAAGGGAGACCGGTGCCGGACGATCCACTGAACGGTGGTCACGTGCTACTGACCGGCGCCACCGGTTTTCTCGGACAGGCCGCGCTGGAACGCATCCTGTCCTCCCGTCCGAACACCCGGGTGTCGGTACTGATCCGTAGACGCGGCGCGCAGTCGGCGGCCGACCGGTTGGCTCACCTGTTGCGCAAACCGGTGTTCCGCAGCTGGCGCGAGCTGGTCGGCGACGAGCGGGTGGCCGCCGTGGTCGGTGACCGGGTGGGTGTGGTGGAGGGTGACCTCGGCACCGTTCCGGAGTTACCACCGGACCTGACCGCGGTCATCCACTGTGCTTCCACGGTGTCGTTCGACCCGCCCATCGACGAGGCGTTCGGGACCAACCTGTCTGGCGTGACGAACCTGTACACCGCGGTCGGGCGGACCGGATCGCACCCACACGTTGTGCACGTGTCCACCGCCTACGTCGCGGGCAGTCGCAAGGGGGTGGTCCCCGAGGCGTCGCTGGACCACTCGGTGGACTGGCGTGCCGAGTTGGACGCCGCACTGGCCGCACGGGCGGAGGTGGAACGGGACTCGCGCCGGCCCGAGGCGTTGCGTCGGGCGTTGGGTCGGGCGCAGGCCGAGCACGGCAAGGCCGGCCCGCAGGCGGTGGCCAGGGCGGCCGAGGAGGCCCGTCGGGCATGGGTGAACGCGCGGCTGGTCGACTACGGTCGGACCCGGGCCCGCAGCCTGGGTTGGCCGGACGTCTACACGTTCACCAAGGCCTTGGGTGAGCGGGCCGCCGAACAACTCGCCGGGGGCCTGCCCCTGTCGATCGTGCGCCCGGCCATCGTGGAGAGCGCGTTGCGGCACCCCTACCCGGGGTGGATCGACGGGTTCAAGATGGCCGAGCCGATCATCCTGGCGTTCGGACGGGGCGTGCTGCCGGAGTTCCCGGGTACTCCCGACGGCATCCTCGACGTGGTCCCGGTCGACGTGGTCACCAACGCGCTGCTCGCGGTCGCCGAGACACCGCCCGAGCCCGGCAGTCCGGCTTACTACCACGTCGGCTCCGGGGCCCGCAATCCGCTGACCTTCCGGGACATGTACGAGCATGTGCGCGAGTACTTCGGTCGACACCCGCTGCCTGATCGCGGCCGCGGCCAGGTGCCGGTACCAAACTGGAGGTTCCCCGGGAGCCGGCAGGTCGAACGGATGCTGCGTACCGGCGAACGGGCCACCGACCTGGCCGAGAAGGCACTGCTGCGGATGCCGGCCAGCGGGCGTACCCGCGACTGGATGACCGCGGTGCACCGGGAACAGCGGCAACTGGAGTTCCTGCGCCGCTACGCCGATCTGTACGGCGTCTACACCGAGGCAGAGGTGATCTACACCGACCAACGGCTGCTGGCCCTGCACCGGTCGATGCCCACCGACCGGCAGCGCGACGAGGGCTTCGACAGTGCGGTGGTCGACTGGCGGCACTACCTGCAGGAGGTGCACTTCCCGAGCGTCACCGCGTCGCTGCGGCACGTCGGCGGGTCGCGGCGCCCGGTGACCAGCCGGGCGCTGCCAACCGGTCGGGACATCATGGCGGTGTTCGACCTGGAGGGGACCGTGCTGGCCTCCAATGTGGTCGAGGCGTACCTGTGGGCGAGGTTGGCCGAGGCACCCAGGGCCGCCTGGCCGGGTGAGCTGACCTCTGTGCTGGCTTCGTTGCCCAGATATCTGGCGGCCGAGCGGCGCGACCGTGGCGAGTTCCTGCGGTCGTTCATGCGGCGTTACGCCGGTGCCAGCGAGGCGCAACTGCGCCGTCTGGTGGCCGAACGGCTGGGGGACACACTGTTGCGCCGTGCCGCGCCCGAGGCGTTGCGGCAGATCCGGCGGCACCGGCAGGCCGGGCACCGCACGGTGCTCATCACCGGAACCATCGACATTCTGGTTGAGCCGTTGAACGGGTTGTTCGACGAGATCGTCGCCAGCAGGCTGCACGCCCAGGACGGGGTCTACACCGGATTCCTGGACCGGCCGCCGCTGGTCGGTGAGTCCCGTGCGGCCTGGGTTCGTCGTTACGTGGGCGACGCCGGGATCGACCTGGCCCGAAGTTGGGCGTACGCCGACAGTTACTCCGACCGGCCGTTGCTGGAGTTGGTCGGTAACCCGGTGGCCGTCAATCCCGACCTGAGGCTGTACCGGCACGCCAGGCGGCGTCGCTGGACCGTCGAGCAGTGGGGCCGGTACACCGCGGGCGCCACCGAGGCGCTGCTGGAGGCGGCACGATGATCGGCATGCGAACGGTGTGTCGCGGTGTGGTGGGGCCGCTGGGGGCCAGGCGATGATCCTGGCGTTGGAGTACCACCGGTCCGCGGCCCGCTACCTGGTCGCGCGGGGTGCGGCGGCCAGCCCGTTGACCAGTCGGTTCGGTGGGGCGCTGGCCAGCAACCTGGCCCCGCTGCGGTTGGTCACCCGACCCGATCCCCGGCGGGCACACGACAACTGGGTGCGGGTGCGGCCGCTTCTGTCGGGTATCTGCGGGTCGGACCTCGGCCTGCTGTCGGGCCGGTCCTCGCCGTACCTGTCGCCGATGGTGTCGATGCCGTTCGTGCCAGGCCACGAGGTGGTCGGGGAACTGCTTGACGATGCCGAGGGGGTGCCGCGAGGCAGTCGGGTGGTGTTGGACCCGGTGTTGTCGTGCGCGGTGCGCGATGTGCCGTTGTGCGTGTGGTGCCAGACCGGGCGGGAGAGTCGTTGCGACCATGTGACCGCCGGGCGGGTGTCCTCGGGCCTGCAGACCGGGTTCTGCGGGGACACCGGCGGTGGGTGGAGCCGGATGTTGGTGGCTCACGCCCACCAGTTGCACCCGGTGCCCGACGAACTGCCCGACGATCGGGCGGTGTTGGTCGAACCGCTGGCCTGTGCGATCCACTCGGTACGCCGGGTGTCGGTGCCACCGGGTGCTTCGGTGTTGGTGGTCGGTGCGGGCACGGTGGGTCTGCTCACCCTGTTGGCGCTCCGGGAGTTCACCCAGGCCGGGCCGGTGTACGTGGTGGCCAAACACGGCCACCAGCGGGACCGGGCTCGCGAGCTGGGCGCGACGGAGGTGTTCGACCCGCGGCGGGCGGCCCGGGCGCTGCGCCGGGTGGCCGGCGGTTCACTCCAGCAGCCCGACCGGGGCGCGGAGTTTCTGCTCGGCGGTGCGGATGTGGCGTTCGAGTGCACCGGTGGCTCTGGCGGTCTGGATCTGGCACTGCGACTGGTACGGGCGGCGGGCACGGTGGTGTTGTCGGGGATGCCGGCCGGGCCGGTGGACCTGACCCCGCTGTGGTACCGGGAACTGAATCTGGTCGGGTCCTACGCCAGCGACAGTGGTGGTCCCCGCCCGGCCTCGGGGGAATCCCGGGGCCGGGCCGGTGACTTCGCCGACGCGATCACGCTGGCCGGCCAGGCGCCGCTGGATTCCTACGTGGACGCGGTGTACCCGCTGTCACAGTGGCGTGAGGCGATCGGGCACGCGTTCTCGGCCGGCCGACTGGGCTCGGTCAAGGTGGCCTTCGACCCACGCAGGGACTGACCGATGGTTATGACAGGAGAGGTCGAGTGAGTAGACCGGGCTTCGTGCTCGAGGTGGACGAGCGCACTCCACCGCTGCTGGTGCACGAGGGCGAGGGGTTCCGGCTCGAACAGTTCCCGCTCGGCACCCGGGTGATCTACCCGCCGGAGTCGCTACCGGGTATCCGCGACGTGGACGCCGCCATCGACCACGCGTTGCGTCACCCGCACGGCATGGAACCGTTGCCCGAGCTGCTGCGGGCGGGCATGCGGCTCACCATCGTCTTCGACGACATCTCCATCCCGTTGCCACCGATGCGCACCCCCGACATCCGCCAACGGGTGATCGAGGCGGTGCTGGAGATGGCCGCTGCCGCCGGGGTGGACGACGTGGAGTTGGTCGCGGCCAACGCCCTGCACCGGCGGATGACACCAGCCGAGCTCAAGCGCACGGTGGGCGACCGGGTGTACGCCTCGTTCTGGCCGGACCACCTGCGTAACCACGATGCCGAGGATCACGCCAACCTGCTGCACCTGGGCCAGACCGGGCACGGTGAGGATGTCGAGATCAACCGGCGGGCCGCCGAGAGCGACCTGATCGTGTACGTCAACGTGACACTGACCGCCATGAGCGGTGGCGACAAGTCGGTGGCCGTGGGGCTGGCGTCCTACCGCAGCATCCGCGCCCACCACAACGTGCACACCCTGCGGCACTCCCGCTCGTTCAACGACCCGCCGTCCTCGGCGATGCACCACTCCTACGCCCGGATGACCGACGTTCTGGACCAGCACATCAAGGTGTTCACCGTGGAGACCACGTTGAACAACGACACGTTCCCGGCCCACGTCGGGTTCCTGAACAAGCGCGAGTGGGAGTGGTCGCTCACCGACCAGGCCGCGTACCTGGCCACCCGGCGGGCCAACGAACTGGCTCCGGCCAAGCTGCGCCGTGCGGTGTGGCACAAGACCGTGGCGCCCTACGGTGTCACCGGTGTCGCCGCCGGACGTCCGGCCGACGTGCACCCGCTGACCCTCGAACGGGTGCACCGTCAGCAGCTCACCGAGGTCGACGGCCAGTCCGACATCGCGATCATGGGGCTGCCCTACATCTGCCCGTACAACGTGAACTCGATCATGAATCCCATCCTGGTCATGTGCCTGGGAATGGGGTACTTCTTCAACCTGTACCGGGGTCGACCGATCGTGCGGCAGGGTGGCGCGCTGATCATGTACCACCCGATGCGCAACGAGTTCGACCCGGTGCACCACCCCAGTTACATCGACTTCTTCGAGGAGGTCCTCGCCGAGACGACCGATCCGGCGACGATCGAGACGAAGTTCGAGGAGCAGTTCGCCACCGATCCGTGGTACATACACCTGTACCGCAACAGCTACGCCTACCACGGGGTGCACCCGTTCTACATGTGGTACTGGGGCGCGCACGCCATGGAACACCTCGGTGACGTGATCTTTGTCGGGGCGGACCGGACGGCGGCGTCCCGGATGGGTTTCCGGGTCGCCAGCACGCTGGCCGACGCGCTGGAGATGGCCCGCGACACCGTCGGCAGCAGTCCTTCGATCACCTACCTGCACACCCCGCCGCTGACCATGGCCGACGTCCGCTGAACGCCGTGCGCGGTGCGGAGAAGAGGACCTGATGGGACTGATCGACGAGGCGAGGCTGCTGGCCCGCGGACGTGACTGGCGGGGTCGGTCACGCACCCCGCGCTCGGCCGAACCGTACGCGCCGCGGCGCAAGCCTTCCGAGTTCCCCACCGCGTGGGCACGCACCCCGGCCGCCGGGTCGGTGCGGACCGCCATCCAGCGGGGGGTGCTCAAACCCCTGGTGTGGAGCCAGACCGCGCCGGAGGTCAGCGGGCTGGACCTCATCGAGGGTGTGGCGGGCCCGGTCATCTTCATCGCCAACCACGCCAGCCACCTCGACGCGCCGCTGATCATCAGTTCGCTGCCACGCCGGTTCACTCGCCGGATGGCGGTCGGCGCCGCCGCGGACTACTTCTTCGACGCCCGGTGGCGGGCAACCCTGACCGCGCTGGTGTTCAACGCGTTCCCGGTGGAGCGGCAGGGCAGCCGGCGGCTGCGCAGTCTGGCACCACAACTGCTCGACGAGGGCTGGAACCTGCTGCTCTTTCCCGAGGGAACCCGGTCCCAGGACGGCTGGATGAACCCGTTTCGGCTCGGCACCGCACAGTTGTGCTGTACCCGTGGGGTGGCCGCGGTGCCGTTGGCGTTGCGGGGCGGTTTCGCCGCGATGCCCCGTGGCCGGAACTGGCCACGTCCGGGTCGGCCGAAGGTGGCACTGCACTACGGTCGGCCGGTGCGTCCGGCGCCAGACGAGTCGATGCGCGACTTCAACGAACGGCTGGCCCAGGCGGTGTCGCGGCTGTGGGCCGAGGAGGACCTGGGCTGGTACCGGTCGCTGCGGGTACAGGCCGACGGCACCCTCGCCCTCCCCACCGGTCCGTCCGGCGCGGGGTGGCGGCGGGTG
>DATCXL010000159.1:0-4844 GCA_036565825.1 Mycobacteriales bacterium | reverse complement strand
GGACCCGTTGACACCAGCGAACTGGGTACCACGTTGATGCACGAACACGTGTTCGTGCTCACCGCCGACGTGCGCCACAACTACCCGGGAGAGTGGGACGAACCGGCCCGGGTGGCCGACGCGACGGCCAGGTTGGCCGAGTTACGCGGCGTCGGGGTGGACACCATCGTGGACCCGACCGTGGTCGGGTTGGGCCGGGACATCCCACTGATCCGACGGGTCTGTGAACAGGTGGACCTCAACGTGGTGGTCGCCACCGGCGTCTACACCTACCAGGACGTGCCGTTCTACTTCCGGTTCCGCGGTCCGGGGGTGGCCCCGAACCTGCCCGACCCGATGGTCGACATGTTCGTCGCCGACATCACCGAGGGCATAGCCGGCACCGGGGTGCGGGCCGGCCTGCTCAAGTGCGCGATCGACGAACCGGGTATGACGCCGGGAGTGGAACGGGTGATGCGCGCGGTCGCCCAGGCGCACCGGATGACCGGCGTACCGGTCACCGTGCACACCCATCCCGGTTCACGCACCGGTCTGCTGGTGCGTCGGCTGTTCGACGAGGAGGGCGTCGACCCACGCCGGGTGGTGCTGGGGCACAGCGGCGACAGCACCGATGCCGACCACCTGTCCGACCTGGCCGAATCCGGTTTCCTGCTTGGCATGGACCGGTTCGGGCTGGATCTGGAGCTCAGCTCCGCCGACCGTGTCGGCATCCTGGTCGAGTTGGTCCGGCGTGGCCATGTCGGGCAGTTGGTGCTCTCCCACGATGCCTCCTGTCACCTGGACTGGGTCGACCCGGCACTGCTGGCCGCGCTGCCGAACTGGAACTACCTGCACCTGCACAACCGCGTGCTGCCAGAACTTCGCGCCCAGGGCGTAACCGAGGAACAGATACAGCAGATGCTGGTGGACAACCCTCGCCGCTACTTCGAGTTCACCGGGGGGTACTGATGGCACCGACGGCACCCGCGACACCGATCCAGCCGTTCGATCTCGCCGGCGTCGTCCGCGGCCAGGACGGGGTGAAGCGCTACACCGACCTGCCCGAGTCCGTGCTGGCACTGCTGCGGGTAAGCGTGGACCGGGACCCCGACACCGAGGCCGTGGTCGAACTGGACGGGCCCCGGGTCAGCTACCGCGAACTGTGGGACCGGTCCGCGCGGGTTTCCGGTGGGCTGCGCGCGCTCGGCGTGGGGATCGGCGATCGGGTGGCGATCCGCCACGGCAACGGCCTGGCGTGGGTGTTGTCGTTCCTGGGCACCCTGATGGCCGGCGCGGTCGCGGTCCCGGTGAACACCCGGTTCGCCGAGCCGGAGGTGCGGTACGTGTTGACCGACTCCGGCGCCACGCTGGTACTCGGCCCGGGCGGGCCACTGCCCGACGGCCCTCCACTGGTGGTCGAACACCTGGGCCGGGCCGACCTGGCCGCCATCTTCTACACCTCCGGCACCACCGGTTTCCCCAAGGGGGCGATGACCACCCACGAGAACTTCTGCGCCAACTCGGAGAACGCCCTGCGGGTCGCCGGCATCCCCGCCGACCCGACGCTGCGCAACCTGGTCTCGGTGCCGTTGTTCCACGTGACCGGGTGTAACAGCCAACTGCTCCCGACGTTGCAGACCGGCGGCACAACGGTGGTCATGCCGACCTTCGACGTCCAGCGGTTCCTGCGGGCGATCAGCGACGAGCGCATCCGGGTGGTGACCTCGGTGCCGGCGATCTTCTGGCACGCGTTGAGCCAGCCCAACGTTGCCGAGTTCGACCTGACCGGGGTGGGCTGGGCGAGTTACGGCGGCGCACCGATCGCCCCGGCACTGGTGCGCCGGATCATCGAGGGGTTCCCGCGGGCCCGGGTCGGCAACGGGTTCGGGCTGACCGAGACCGCGTCGATCTCGACCTTCCTGCCGCACGGGTACGCCGGTACCCACGCCGACTCGGTCGGCTTCGCCGCGCCAACGGTGGACCTGGCCGTGGACCTGACAGTGCGTCCGAACCCGACCGGTGCCGACCGGGACCGCGAGGTGGGTGAACTGCTGATCCGGGGCAGCAACGTGGTGGCCGGCTACTGGCACCAACCGCAGGCCACCGCGCAGACGTTCGTCGACGGCTGGTTACGCACCGGCGACCTCGCCCGGGTCGACGAACAGGGTTTCACCTACATCGTGGACCGAGCCAAGGACATGATCAACCGGGGCGGGGAGAACGTCTACTCGGTCGAGGTGGAGAACGTGCTCGCGGCCGCACCGGGTGTGTTCGAGGTCGCGGTGGTGGGAGTTCCCGACCCGATGATGGGGGAGAAGGTGGGCGCGGTGATCGTGCCCCTTCCCCGCCAGCCGTTCGACGCCGGAGCGGTGCTGGCCTTCGCCGCGGACCGGCTGGCCGACTTCAAGGTGCCCCAGTATCTGGTCCTGCGGGACCAACCGCTGCCCCGCAACGCCGGCGGGAAGGTGCTCAAGCCGCAGCTACGCGCCCAGACCGTCTGGCCGGACCCGGTGCGCTGACGGCTCTCGCCGGCGGGTTGACGGTGCGCCCGCCGGCGGGTGACTTCCCGGACCACGCTGACACGCGGGAGACGACATGGATGATCTGTTCTCGGTGCGGGGCAAGACCGCCCTGGTCACCGGTGGGAGCCGGGGGATCGGGCTGATGATGGCCCGCGCCTACGTCGAGTCCGGGGCCCGGGTGTATGTGAGTTCGCGCAAGGCCGAGGTGTGTGCGCAGGTCGCCGAGGAACTGTCCGGTTCCGGCGAGTGCCTGGCCGTTCCCGCCGACCTGTCCACCGAGCAGGGGTGTCTGCGGCTGGCCGAGGTGATCGCCGGACGGGAGCAACGGCTGCACATCCTGGTGAACAACGCCGGTGCGACCTGGGGTGCGCCGCTGGCAGAGTTCCCGGCCGCGGCCTGGGACAAGGTGCTGGACCTGAACGTCAAGGCGCCGTTCTACCTCACCCGGGCACTGCTGCCGCTGCTCGATGCCGCGGCGACACCCGACGACCCGGCCCGGGTCATCAACGTGGGCTCGATCGACGGCCTTCGGGTGCCGAGCCTGCCCACCTACTCCTACTCGGCCAGCAAGGCCGCGGTGCACCATCTCACCCGGGTACTCGCCAGCGAGTTGGGCCCGCGTGGAATCACCGTGAACGCGGTCGCGCCCGGACCGTTCGAGACCAGGATGATGGCCCACACCCTGCGCGAGCACGGCGAGGCCATCGCGGCGTCCACACCCTTGCGGCGGATCGGTCGACCCGAGGACATGGCCGGAGTCGCGCTGTATCTGGCCGGGCGGGCCGGTGCCTACGTCACCGGGGTGGTGATCGCGGTCGACGGCGGGCGAACCCTCGCCGGGTAGGGCGTTGGCAGGTCGGACGTCGCGAGAACGGCTGCCGGCATGACGTTTGGACGGACCGTGGGTGCCACCGCGCATCGTGGGTCCACAGTAGACAGAAGGGGCAGGCCACCACCATGAGCACCGCGGCACCGGACACATCCGACCCGGCGGCGGAACTACGCGGCCGGGCACGGGCGTTCCTGGCTGAGCACGACCCGGCATCGGTCGAACCCCTGGACTTCCTACGTGCGCGGTTCGACGCGGGTCTGGCCTGGGTGCACTTCCCGGAGGGGCTTGGTGGGTTGGGTGCGCCTCGCGCACTCCAGCCCGTGGTCGACGAGGAGTTCGCCGAGGCCGAGGCCCCCAGCAACAACCCGATCCGTAACACGATCGGGCTGGGCATGGCCGCGCCCACCATCCTGCGGTTCGGCACCGACGAGCAACACCGACGCTTCCTACGTCCACTGTGGACCGGTGAGGAGATCTGGTGCCAGCTCTTCAGCGAGCCGGGGGCGGGATCCGACCTGGCCGCGCTGGGCACCCAGGCGGTCCGCGACGGTGACAGTTGGGTGGTCAACGGGCAGAAGGTGTGGACGTCGCTGGCGCACCACGCCCGGTGGGCCATCCTGCTCGCCCGTACCGACCCCACCCTGCCCAAGCACCGCGGCCTGACCTACTTCGTCTGTGACATGACCGCCACCGGGGTGGACGTGCGGCCGTTGCGTCAACTCACCGGGGAGGCCGAGTTCAACGAGGTCTTCCTCACCGACGTGGTGATTCCCGACGCGCACCGGCTTGGTGACATCGGCGACGGCTGGCGGGTCGGCCAGACCACGCTGATGAACGAACGGGTCGCCATCGGCGGTGGATCGATGCCCCGCGAGCAACTGGTGACCGCGGTGGTGGACACCTGGCGGGAGCGTCCGGAACTGCGCAGCCACGGGTTGCACGACCGGCTGTTGCGACTGTGGGTGGATGCCGAGGTGGCCCGGTTGACCGGCGAGCGGTTGCGTCAGCAGCTCGTGGTCGGAGCCCCCGGTCCGGAGGGTTCGGCGGCGAAGTTCACCTACGCCCGACTCAACCAGGAGATCTCCGGCCTGGAACTGGAACTGCTGGGCGCTGACGGGTTGCGCTACGACGACTGGACCATGCGCCGGACCGAGCGGATCGACTTCTTCGCCCGCAGCCCGGGGTACCGCTACCTGCGGGCCAAGGGGAACTCGATCGAGGGAGGCACCTCGGAGATCCTGCGCAACATCATCGCCGAGCGGGTGCTGGGGTTGCCGCCGGAGATCCGCGTGGACAAGGACGTCGCCTGGAAGGACCTGCCGAAGTGAGTGCGAGCGCGGACCTGCTCTACACCGACATCGAGGAGGAACTGCGCGCCAGCGTGCGCGCCCTGCTCGCCGACCGTTGTGCACCGGCAGCGGTGTTCGCCCGGTGTGAGGGCGACGAACCCTACGACCGGGGGCTGTGGCGGATGCTGGCCGCGGAGCTGGGTTGCGCCGGGCTGGCCGTAC
>DATCXL010000153.1:0-3023 GCA_036565825.1 Mycobacteriales bacterium | reverse complement strand
TCCACCAGCAGCAGGCGCATGGGGTCGACGTCGCGCCGGGTGGTTTCGTCGCGGGTCGCCGAGTAGTAGGTCAGGCGGACCGCTCGTTGTTCGGCCAGTGACCGCTGTACCAGGGCCAGTGCGTTGCCTTCGGCCTCGACCCGTACCGCCACGGCGCTGGCCACACCTGCCGCGTCACCGGCAGCTGACTCGATCTTGGCCAGGGCGCGCTCCACCGCGTCGCGCCCGGCCAGGCCGGGTACCTCGGCCAGGGTGCGTAGTGCCACGACCAGGGCCAGTGCTTCGTCGGCGTTGAGCCGTAGTGGTCGGGACATGCCCGCGTCATGGGTCACCGTGATCGTGTCGCCCTCGAACGACAGGTCGATCAGATCGCCGGGGCCGTGGCCTGGAAGCCCGCACATCCACAGCAGTTCCAGGTCGCGCCGCAACTGGGCAGCAGTGACGTCGAAGTCAGCGGCGGCCTCGGTGAGTGAGATCCCGGGTCGGGCGAGCAGGTAGGGCACCAGGGCGAGCAGCCTGGTCAGTCGGTCGGAGACGCCTTTCACCTGTCCTCCACGCTGCGGCGCAGCCAGCGCACCAGTGGCTCGCGTACCTCGTCTGGTTCCAGGACCACCGCGTTGGCGCCGTAGCCGGCCACCCACCGGGCCAGGTGGTCGGGGTCGGCGTAGCCGATCTCGACGATGTCGTGGTCCTCGCCGGTGGCGACCACGGTGGCCTGTCGGCGAAGTCCGGCGGCGCAACCGTGGCGAACCTTTATCCGGGCGACGCCCTGGGGTTCGACGACGTTGTCACCGGCGACAATGCCGGGCAGGTCGACCCCCTCGGGGACGGTCACCGCGTCGTGTGGGCCGATGATCCGCACCGGATCGGTGACCCGGGAGAGTCGGAAGCAGCGCACCGCCTGGCGTACCCGGTCGTGGCCGACCAGGTACCAGCGACCGTGCCAGGAGACCACGCCCCACGGTTCGACCTCGCGTTGTTCGGCGGAGGTGGCCTGGGCGGATCGGTAACCGAACCGCACCGCACGGCGGGTACGGACGGCCTCCAGGCACGGACCGAACGCGGCCTCGGTCACCTTGATCCGTGGTTCGACCGACATGGCCGTCGAGGCGTCCACCTCCAGGCCGGCGGCACGCAGCTTGCGCAGCGCTCCCCGAGACGCCTCGGCCATTCCGGCCGACTGCCACAGCCGGGTGGCCAGTCCGACCGCGGCGGTCTCGTCGGGGGTGAGGTCTATCGCGGGCAGTTCGTAGTCACGGCGGGCGATGCGGTAGCCGTCCTCGGTATCAAAGACACTGTTTCGTCCCGTTTCAAGCGGTATGCCAAGTTCACGTAGTTCTGCCTTGTCACGCTCGAACATCCGCTTGAACGCGTCGTCGGACCTGGCCGTACCGTCGTCAGGTTCGTAACCGGGCACCGCCGCACGGATCCGACTGGCCGCGAGGAACTGTCTGGTGGACAGCAGGCACAGCACCAGGTTCACCAGACGTTCGGCGCGACGGGAGGACACCTACGCAACCTTACCGACGTACCAGCCGGCGGGCGGAGCCCCGGCCGGGTGGTGGTCAACCGCTGATCGACACCAGGTCGACGACGAAGATCAACGTCTCGTTCGGTCCGATCGGGCCGGTGCCAGACGACCCGTAACCCAACTCGGGTGGGATCACCAGCAGCCGCCGGCCACCCTGGTGCATGCCGGGCAGGCCCTGGTTCCAACCGTCGATCACCCCGGCATGGCCCACGTCCTCGACCGGGAAGGGCTGGCCACGGTCCCAGGACGCGTCGAACTCCTGCTGGTTCGACAGCGAGATCCCCACGTACTGCACCACGGCGGTCTGACCGGCCTTCAACGCGGGCCCGGTGCCGGCCACGATGTCCTTGCTGACCAGCGTCCTGGGCACGTCACAGGTCTTGGGGAAGGTGACGGTCGGCTTGTGGGCGATGTCGCTGCTGACGCTCAGGTCACACTTACCGGGAGGAATCGCCGGACCTGCCAGACTGCCCTGTGGGCTCGGTGAGGTAACTGTCGGGGTGGGGGTCACCGTGGGCGCCGAGGAGACCGCCGATGCGGTGGTGGTGTCGGTGCCGGTGCCGCATGCGACCACGGTCAGCGCGACGGACGCGATCGATACCAGAAGTCTTCGCACCGCCGGAGGTTACCCTGCCCGACGTGATCCGGTGGCGAAAGGGAACGGTGACCGCCCTGCGGCGAGGGTGGCACGGGGTGGTCGAGGTCGATGTCGACACCGACGAGGGATCGCTGCCCGCGATCGCCTACACCCAACTGGTCGGCACGCCAAGGCCGGGTGAGGTGGTACTGCTCAACACCACCGCGCTGAGTCTGGGCCTGGGCACCGGAGGTCACGCCCTGGTGGTGGCCGTGCCTGACCGACTGCCCGATGACCCGACCGGGCCCGGTCACCTGGTCAAGGCCCGGTACACCCCGGTACAGGCCACCGTGTTGGGCGTGGACGAGCAGGACTCCCCGCATCATGAACTGATCGCGCGGGCCACCTCGGTGGAAGCGATGCCGGTGGTGGTCGCCGATCTGCACTCGGCGCTGCCTGCGGTGCTGGCCGGCGTCCATGCCGACGCGCCGGCCGCCCGGGTGGTGTACGTGATGACCGACGGTGGTGCGCTGCCGCTGTGGTACTCGCGCACCGTGGCGGGGTTGGGTGACAACCTGGCCGGCACGGTGACCGTGGGACAGGCCTTCGGTGGTGACCTGGAGGCCGTCACCGTGCACACCGGGCTGCTCGCGGCCAGGCACGTGCTGGGTGCCGACGTGGTGGTGGTGTGTCAGGGTCCGGGCAACCTGGGCACCGGCACGCCGTGGGGGTTCTCCGGGGTGGCCGCTGGCGAGGCGGTCAACGCCGTGGCCGTGTTGGGTGGTCGGCCGGTGGGCGCGCTACGGCTGTCTGACGCGGACCCACGTGAACGGCACCGGGGGGTGTCCCACCACGCCCTGACCGCGTTCGGGCGGGTGGCCCTGGCCGCCGCCGACCTACCGGTGCCGGCCGATC
>DATCXL010000146.1:0-8944 GCA_036565825.1 Mycobacteriales bacterium | reverse complement strand
GTCGCCCTCACCGCCGCCGGCCACGACGCACTTCGCGCCCACCTTGACATGCCCGACCAGACCCTGGCTCCGGTCGTCCGGTGATTCCGTCGCCCGGTCGTTCGGCTCGACCCGGCGCGGTGGGCGGTGGGGCCTGCCGACGGTCGGTTCAGCGGCGGATCTCGCGCGACTCGCCCGGGCCGACGGACTCGACCCGCTCGCCCAGTGCGACGGTCATCGGCGGTATAGCGGACTCGTTCAGTTTGAGAGTGATCCGGTCGGGGTGGAAGGTGAGCACACCGGTGTGACCGCGGTAGGAGAAGTCCATCGACAGGGTCTCCACCTCGCTTGGCAGTCGGGGGTCCAGTCGCAACTGGTCGTCGCGCAGTTCCATGCCGGTGAACCCACGCTCCACCAGGTCGATGGTGGCCGCCATCGCGCCAAGATGGACGCCCTCCGGAGTGGTACCGCCCTGCACGTCCTCGATGTCGGCCGACAACGCATCCTGGAAGAACTGCCAGGCGCTTTCAGGATCCCGGCGGGCCAGCACCCAGGCGTGTACCACGGCGCTGAGTGTCGACCCGTGCGAGGTACGGGGCAGGTAGTACTCGATCGACCGGTCGATGCACCCCTGGTCGCACTCGTACCCCAGATTCTGAATGATGTCGACGATCTCCTCGTCCGACAGCAGGTAGGACAGCATCGTTATCCCACCGGCCTGCTTGGTCACCTGGTACCTGTTGGGGGTGTCCCCTTCGGACTCCAGTACCCGGTCGGCTCGACGGATGTCGCCGTGCCGGGCCCGCAGTCCCTCCCAGTCGAGTTCCTGGAGGTCTCCGTACCCCTGGAAAATCTCCACCACGCCGTCCCGGAACGGGATGTACATCCGCCGCGAGATGTCCTCGAAACGTTCCAGTGTGGGACCATCGAGGTGCAGGTACTCGCGTAGCTCCGCCGCCCGTTGCTCCGGCAGCACCCTGAGTACGTCGCGTGTCCGGCGCATCACCCACACCGTCATGACGTTGGTGTAGGAGTTGTTGTTGATGCCGCCCTTCTCGGCGCCTGGGTAGGAGTCGTGGTACTCGTCCGGTCCCATCACACCCCTGATCTCGTACCGGTCCAGGGTCCGGCTGTAGGTGGTCAGGCTGGACAGGAAGCGGGCGATGTCCAGGATCATCTCCCCGCCGTGGTTGGAGAGGAACTGTAGGTCGCCGGTCGCCTGGTAGTGCTGCCAGACGTTGTAGGCGATCGCCTCGTTGATGTGGCGCTGACGCCGAGAGTTGTCCGGCAACCATCGACCCGAGTTGGGGTTCAGGTGCACCAGTTGGGTTTCCTCGCGGCCGTCGCTGCCACTCTGCCACGGAAACATCGCGCCGGCGTACCCCTCCTCACGGGCGGCCCAGCGGGCCGCCGGCAACCTGCGGTACCGGTACATCAACAGGGCCCGGGCCACCTGTGGGAAGTGTGTGTTCAGGAACGGGAACGCGAACAACTCGTCCCAGAATATGTGGCCACGGTATGCCTCGCCGTGTAGTCCGCGCGCCGGCATGCCCACGTCCAGGTCCACGATGTGCGGGGAACAGACCTGCAACAGGTGGAACAGGTGGATGTTCATGGCCCGGTTCGACCGACGGTCGATGGTCACGTTGGACTTGTTCCACAGCCGCAGCCAGGCCAGGCCGTGGTCGTCCAACAACTCGTTGAAGTCGTCGCCCACCCGCTCGATCGCCTCCCGTGCGGCCTCCAGGCTCTCGGAGATGGCCAGGTCACGCGAGGTGTAGATGGTCACGATCTTCTGCACGATCACCGGGGCGTCCTCGGCCACGTCGACCGCCATGGTCATCGCGCACCATCCGTCGGCCCGCCTGAAGGTGGTGTCGACCTCGCCGACCCCACCGGCGAGCCGGATCCTGGCCGCCTCGGCGACCCGGATCCGAGACTGCTGCGTCTCCACCTGTAGCCAGATCACCTCGCCGTCGTGCCCGTCGGCCACCGGGATGAGGTGGTCACCGTTCAGGTTCCGGTACCGGGCCACGCCGCTGTTCGTGACCCGTCCGTCCAAGGCGCAGCGCACCTCGATCCGCCCGGCCCAGTCCTCCGGCGCGATCGTGGTCTCCAGCCCGCAGAGGTGCGGATCGTCCATGGACACCAGTCGACGTTGGGCCAGCCTGGTTACCCGCCCTTCCTTGTCCCGGAACCGGACCAGCCTGGTCAGCACCCCCCGCCGGGTGTCCAACTCCTGGCGGTAGTCGAGCACCTCGACCCTGCTCAGGTCGAACCACTCACCTCCCTCGACGCGGAAGGTGGTCGGCAGCCAGTTCGGCACGTTGACCAGGTCCTCGTTCTCCACGATCCGACCGGCCACGTCGGAGCGCATCCGGTTGTACAGACCGGCGATGTAGGTGCCCGGGTAGTGCACGTCGTCTGCGCAGGACTCCGGCGCGGCACCGCGGGTACCCATGTAACCGTTCGCCAGGGTGCACAGGGCCTCCCGCAGGCCTTCGGTGGCGGGGTCGTAACCCTCGTAGGTCAGCAGCCAGTTGCTCACGGCGACCTCCCGAGCAGGGCGAGTTGACTGAGGTCCTTCACGACGGTGTCCGCGCCGGACCGACGGAGGTCCTCTGCCTGGGTGCCCCGGTCCACGCCCACGACCTGTCTGAACCCTCCTCGCGCACCGGCCTCGACACCGGCCAGTGCGTCCTCGACCACCGCGATCCGGGCGGGCGGGATCCCCAACCGCCCGGCCGCCTCCAGGAACATCGCCGGGTCGGGTTTGCCGGCGAGTTCCAATCGGGTCGAGTCCTGCCCGTCCACCCGAACGTCGAACAGGTCGGCCACTCCGGCCGCCTCGAGGACCTGGGCGGCATTGCGGCTGGCCGACACCGCCGCGGTCCGTACCCCCCTGCGACGCAGTTCACGGACGACGTCCACGGTGGAGGAGAACGCGGTGACGCCGTGCCGACGCAACAGGTCGAGGAAGTAGGCGTTCTTCTGTTTGGCCATCCCGTGTATCGAGTCCTGACCAGGTGGGTCGGTATCCGCGCCCTCGGGCAGGGTGATGTCACGGGAGGCCAGGAAGCCACGCACTCCGTCGAGCCGGGGCCTGCCGTCCACGTGGTGCAGGTAGTCGTTTCGGATATCGAACGGCTTCATCGGCACACCGGTCCACCGGGCCTGACTGCGTAGCAGGTCGTCGAAGGTCCGTTTCCAGGCCCCGGCGTGCACCCGCGCGGTGTCGGTGACCACACCGTCGATGTCGAAGAGCACCGCGTCGAGGTCGCTGAGGTCCATCGTCGGGCCGGTGGCGGAACCAGGAGCCTGTGAGGATGGCACCGCCGCCCGTCCGGGGCGGCTCATCCGGCTGGGACGGGCAGCCCGGGTACGAGCCGTCCCGGTCCCAGGTGGACAGTTTCGGGGTTGGCGAAGTGCCGAGGAAGGGTGGGCCACACCGCCCGAGTAGGGCTCACCGGCCGGCCTACCCGGAGAGTCACCGGTGTGGGTACCCGGGCACGGACGGTCGTCAGCGAACCACCCTTGCGGACTGAACGCATAGCACCACCTGCCCGGACCGGCCCGGAACACCGCCAACGTCGATGTTCCCGGTTTCGTGGTCGGCATGATCAGGGCCGGAGGTCCTTCCCATGGTGGTCCTCCGGCCCACACTTCACCTCCAAAGTGGATCGTTTCGGGTAACTTCGCCGAGTCGCTGGCCGAAAGGCCTGTCGCCCCGGGGTAGGTGTGCCCTTTCACGACAGCGCGTCCCGTCGTGTGCTGGTGGTGTAGCCGGACACGCGAGGAGGATGACATGACCACCGAACAGCGGCGTGACCCACGGCGCGGCATTCCAGATCTGTTCGACTGGGCAGAGAACATTCCTGGAATGTTCGGCTGGCCGCAGGTCAATCCCAAGGGGATCCGGGTTGAGGACTACGGGGAGAACGGTAACTACAAGATACGCGCCGAGTTGCCCGGTATCGATCCGGACCGTGACGTCAGCGTGAAGGTGGACGAGGGTGTGCTCACCATCGAGGCCGAGCGGCGCGAGAAGCAGCGTGAACGCGGACGCTCCGAGTTTCGGTATGGGATCTTCACCCGCCGTATCGCACTGCCCCAGGGCGCCGACGACTCGCGCATCACGGCCAGGTACAGCGACGGGATCCTGGAGGTCACGGTGCCGATGACCGAGGAGGAGCACGAGGTGCGCGCCGTTCCCATCCAGCGCGCCGACTGACCGCGACCGCCGCATGTGGACACGCGACCGGGCCGTGGTGTGGCCGCCGTCCGCATCGGCTGGTGGGCCGGGCGTGTGACCGCGCCCGGCCTCGGTTGGACCACAGGAGGCGAACGACCATGGCAATGCTGAAACGTTGGAACGTGGATGTCATCATTGATGAGCACGACAGCGCCACCCGGGCTGAGGCGCGGTTGACGCCGGGCGGCGGTTTCGAGATGAGCGGTGAGGGTGTGGCGCGCCGTAACCCCCATGATCTGAACGTACCGGAGATAGGTGATGAACTCGCCGTGGCGCGGGCACTTTCCGAACTGGCCCACCAACTGCTGCATGCCGCGGCCAACGACATCGAGGTTGTCACCCATGAGCACGCCGACCTGAGTCGTTGACGTCGGTGAGCGATCAACCTGTCTGTCCGGCCAGGACCGACCGGGTCTGTCGGGCGATCTCGGCGTCCTCGCGCGCGGTGACGACCACGGTGCGCACCGGCGAACCCGGCGCGCTCACCTCGGCGTCACCACGGCTCTGCCGGTCGCGTTCCGAGTCGATGGCCACGCCGAGGAAGCCGAGGCCGGCGGCGGTCTCCTGGCGTAGCCGTGAGTCGTGCTCGCCCACCCCTCCGGTGAAGACCAGCACGTTCATACCGTCCATGGCGGCGCACATCGCGGCGATGTGCTGACGCAGTCGGTGTACGTAGACGGCGATGGCCAGGCGCGCGTCGCGGTCACCGCGCTCGGCTGCCGCCCGGATCACCCGCAGATCACCGCGTGCCGATCCCGAAGGTTCCGATGACTCCCGCGGCTCCGCTGACCCCGCCAAACCAGCCGACCCTGCCAAACCAGCCGACCCTGCCAAACCGGCCAGTCCGGAGTCACGCTCCAAACCGTGTGACACGGTCGCCGCCGAAAGGCCGGCGTGGTCGACCAACCACAGCACTAGTCCCGGGTCCACGCTACCCGACCGGGTCGCCATGACCAGACCCTCGAGCGGAGTGAAACCCATGGTGGTGTCGACCGAGCGTCCGGCGTGGACGGCCGCCAGTGAGGCACCCGCGCCCAGGTGGCAGCTGACCACCCGTAGGGAGTCCGGGGGGCCATCCACCAGTTCGGCCGCGCGTCGGGACGCGTAGGCGTGGGACAACCCGTGGAAGCCGTAACGGCGTAGTCCCCAACGCCGCCGCCAGGCCGCCGGTAGCGCGTAGGTGGCCGCGGCGGCGGGCAACGTGGCGTGGAATGCGGTGTCGAAGCAGGCGACCGCCGGGACCGTCGGCAGTATCGCGCTGGCCGCGTCGATGGCACCCAGTGCGCGGGGTTGGTGCAACGGCGCCAGTTCGGTCAACTCCGCGATGCGGTCGCGTACCGAGGGATCGAGGCGGACCGGTCCGGCGAACGTCTCACCGCCATGGACCACCCGGTGACCGACCGCGTCGACCCGCCCGACCTGACGGACGAACCGGGCGACAGGCTGTTCGTCGAGGCCGTCCCAGGGATCGACGTCCGAACCCGCGAGCACCTGGTCAGCCGCGTCGAGCAACCGAAGCTTGAGGCTGGACGACCCGGCATTCACCACGAGTATCCGCACTGGCACTCCTCCGTCAGCACCCTCGATCCGCACTCGTACCCGGATCGTGGCGGACCGCACCCGGCGGGCGGTCCGCAGCGGAGACATGTCGGAGGACGCGTTTGACCTCACGGCCGTGGCTGGGACCCGGCCGAAGGTCCCGAACGGTCCAGTCCCTCGCCGTCGGCGGCCGGTCCGCCGTTCCACCGCAGGCTTGGCCCCGAGCCGGTAGGTGACGGGTCAGGACGCTGGACCGTGATCGGCCGGGTCCTTCGGCCCTGCTGTCGGGCACCGCGCCGACCTAGCGTGGAACGTGACCACCAACGGAGGGAACCACGATGAGAAGGGTGACTGGCGACCTGGCGGGCGCGCCCGCGGGTACGCGTGGTGGTCGCGACGGAGAGGAACGCGTGACGTTCGACGAGCGGCACGCGACCCAGACCCTCGCCGACGCACAGTTGGAACAACGCGCGAGGGGCCTGGTGGGTCGTGACCACGACCAGGACAGGAACATGGTGGCGCGGGCAGTCGGGTCCGCACCGTCCATCCACAATGCACAGCCATGGCTGCTACGTGTCCGACCCGATCGGGTCGAGTTGTACCGGGACACCAGCCGGGCACTACCGATGATCGATCCACACGGGCGGGAGGCGACGATCTCCTGTGGGGCGGCGCTGTTCGGTGTTCGACTGGCGGTGGCCATGCAGGGCCACCAGGCCGTGGTGCCGCTGCTGCCGGATCCCAACACGCCCACCCACCTGGCGACCGTGCTGTCCGGGCCGCCGTACGAGGCCACTTCGGACGAGGAACACCTGTTCGAGGTCATGCCCAGGCGGCGCTGGCACCATCAGCCGTTCGTCCCGCGTCCGGTGCCCGACCACGTGGTCGCCGAACTGGAGACGGCGGTGCGGACCGAGGGTGCGTGGGTGCGGGAGATCCGCTCGGGGGCGCATCGCGCAACGCTGGCCGAGCTGACCGACAGGGCCGCCCGGGTGCTGCTGCGTACCCGCTCCTACCGGGACGAGTTGGCGACATGGAACCGGCGGGTCCGGGTCGGTCGAGGTGTACCGGCCGGGCGGGCGAGCGGCTCGTCCGAGTACCAGGTGCCGGGGTTGCGGCGTACGCCTCGGATCCGTCCGGACACCGCCGACGGTGACCCACAACGTGACCTGCTGCTGGCGGTCGGTTCCACGTCGGACGACGCACGTGGCTGGTTGGCGGCCGGTCAGGCGCTACACCGACTGCTGCTCACCGCCACCATGCGGGGCCTGGTCGCCTCGACATTGACCCAGGTCGTGGAGGTCCCCGGGTTGCGGGACTCGCTGGCCTCGGCGTTGCGGCTGCCCGGCGCACCGCAGTACGTGGTGCGAATCGGCTATCCGACGTCTGACGTACCGCACCCTCCGGGGCGGCCTGCCGCGGATGTCGTGTTGGGCTGACGGCCTGGTCGACCGGCTCGGTATCGTGGCTGTTCTGTGATGGTTACGTGTGCTATGACGCTATAGCGGCGGGGGTAGCCTTGGCAGGGCCCCGTCGCTGGAGGGGAACCGGCGTGGAGGTCGCTCCGGTGTCGGCGGGTGCGTGGACCGCTGTGACGGAGGTGGGCCCCCGTGTCGGGCAGCGAAATTGGGAACAGGGTTCGCGCGTATCGGGAACGTCGCGGGTTGTCTGTCCGGGTCTGCGCTGACCTGGCGGGTTTATCAAAATCATTCCTGTCTGACATTGAGAACGGCAGGCGCAGGCTGGAGCGACGCTCCCACATTTCGGCGCTGGCCGAGGCGCTCCGTGTCTCGGTGAACGAGCTGATCGGGCAGCAGTTCCCGCCGGACGACCCGACCAGCTCGGCCGCCCACGCGGCGGTCGCAGATGTCAGGCTGGCGTTGGTCAGCTCGGGGCTGGATGCCGCCGAACATGCCTCGTCGCGGTCCCTGGACGAGCTGGAGCGCCTGACCAAGCGGGTACTCGATCTGCGTCAGGCCTGTGAGTACGAGGAGGTCGGCCAGCTCCTGCCGGACCTGATCCGTGACCTGCACGCCATCGCCGGGGCGCCCGGCCCGGACAGTCAGCGGGCACTGCGCCTGATCGTGCTGGTAGCCCAGGTGGCCGTGCTGTGGTTGAAGAATCTCAACGCCGCGGATCTGGCCTGGATCGCCGCCGACCGAGGCCGCCAGGCGGCGTTGCGGGTGGAGGATCCGCTGTGGAGCGCGGTTGCCGCGTTCAGCGTCGCGCAGGGACTGTTGTCACTGGGCGCCAACACCGGCGCCGCGCAGATCGCCGAGGCCGCCAGTGACGCCGTGCCGCGCGACACGAAGGAGGGCCTGCAGGTCTACGGCATGCAGTGCCTGACCGCGGCCTTCTCGGCGGTCGCCTCCGGCCGTCGGCAGGACGCCGACGCACCACTCGCCGAAGCACGCCAGGTGGCTGGCCGCACCGGGGAGTGCAACGCCTTCTGGCTGGCCTTCGGGCCGGTGAACGTTGATCTGTGGAACGTGTCGATCGCGGTGGAGGCTGGTGAGGCCGGCCGTGCCGTCGAGATCGGGAACCGGATCGACCCGCGTCAGATCCCGGTCCGCTCACGCCGATCGTCGTACTACGTGGACCTCGGCCGGGCCCTGGCCCAGACCCGGCACCGGGACGACGCGTTGCGTGCGTTACTGGAGGCGGAGAGTCTGGCGCCGGTCCGGGTACGCAACAACCCGTTCGCGCGGGAGATCGTCTCGGACCTGTTGCGCCGGGCACAGGTATCGGCCGGTGGAGTGGAGCTGTGCGGGATGGCACATCGGATGGGCGTCCGGAACCAGGGCCTCTAGCGTCGTAACCGAGCGGCGTCCACCGTTTCTCGTTCGGTTCTGGTCGTCCTCGCGCCCGCCAAATGCCCGGACCCCTGTGCCGGAAGTCTGTGGTGTAACCGGTTACCCCAGAGCGTTTGTCATGGTATTTCGCGTGAGGTTCCGGGAGGCCGATGTGATGGCGCTGACCCGGATGCGCCCGATACAAAGATGTAGTCAGGCGGGGCTGGATGGGGCAACTTCGGTTACATCGACTATGCGGCCAATATCAAACATGCCATAGGCCATCCGGAGGAACTTGAACAGTGTCCGCACATGCGGACGTATTTGGCTCTAACCCGCATATGGTCCAGTGCCAGCACGTCGATACGTAAGGCTGGAGGAC
>DATCXL010000128.1:0-9868 GCA_036565825.1 Mycobacteriales bacterium | reverse complement strand
CGCCACGCCGGACTGCGGTTCGCCCCCGGCGCCGGCCCCAGGGTGGTCGGCGTGCCCGCGCACGAACTGCGCGACCAGCGGGTACCGCTGGTCGACCTGTGGCCGCCCGGGCGGGTTCGCGATCTCACCGGGTACCTGCACCGGGCGCCGGACCCGGGAGCCGCGCTGGAGAAGGCGGCGGCTGACCGTCTCCGCAGTGCCGGCCCACCAGATCCGACAGCGGCTGGACTCGTGCACCTGCTGCGCACCGGCGTACCGGTGTCCGCCGCCGCCGCGGCGATCGGCCTGAGCGAGCGGCAGCTTCACCGGCGCAGCCTGGCCGCCTTCGGATACGGCCCGAAGACGTTGGCGCGGATTCTTCGGATGAGTCGGGCCCTTGCCATGGCCCGCGCCGGTTCACCGTATGCCGAGGTGGCGGTGGCCGCCGGCTACGCCGACCAGGCCCACCTCGCCCGCGAGGTCAGGGCGTTGGCCGGCGCCCCACTCGGCGTGCTCATGGCAGGGTAGTTCCGGCGGTCGGCGCGAACAGCTCCACGCTGTTGCCGTCCGGATCGAGCACCACCGCGTAACGCTGGCCCCAGAAGGCATCCCACGGCGGTAGGTGGCCGGTGTGGCCCGCTCCGACCAGGTCGGCGTAGACCCGGTCCACCTCCGCCGGGTCGTCACAGGCGAAGGCCAGGCCGACCCGGGAACTCCCGCCCGGTGTCGCCCATCCCGGGTCGAACGAACGCACCGTGCCGACGGTGTCCCAGGCCAGCCGCAGGCCGCCCGGCAGGTTCATCTCGACATGTGGCTCGGTGCCGGCCGTCGCCGGGATGTCCAGCCCCAGCCGTCGGTAGAAGGCCAGCGACCTGCTCATGTCGGCCACGACCAGACCGACAACATTCAACGTGGGTGTCATGCCGACAACGCTACGTACCCCGGGCGCGGGAGGTCTTGAACGAATCGGACGCGGCGATTCCCAGCTACCGGTCCGAGCGGTACCGGATGCGGGCCGGGCCACCGGTCAGGTCAGATCAGGCAGGACTGCGGTCGGCCGCCTCAGTCCTGGAAGGTCTGCCGATCATCGGGGAGCTCAAGGTCAGGTTTGTCCAGTTCCTCAACGTTGACGTCCTTGAACGTTACGACGCGCACGTTTCGCACAAAACGCGCGGGACGGTACATGTCCCACACCCAGGCGTCCCGCATGGTGACCTCGAAGTACACCTCGCCATCGGCGTTCCGGACCTGCAGGTCGACGTCGTTGGCCAGGTAGAACCGCCGCTCGGTCTCGACCACGTAGGAGAACTGTCGCACGATGTCGCGGTACTCGCGATAGAGCTGCAGCTCCATCTCGGTCTCGTACTTCTCCAGGTCCTCGGCGCTCACCGACCCGCCTCCTGACCCTCGGCCAACCCGGTCGCCCGGCCGGCCAACAGACCCGCGGCCTCGCTAGTCATGCGGTCACCTCTCTCACCGGCACATCATCGCGCACCGTCCCGCGCGTGGCCGCAACGACATTCACATACGAAAAACGGTGTTCGGGACAGGGCCCGTGGCGGGTCAACGCCTGTGTGTGCCCGGGTGTCACGTACCCCTTGTGGGTGGCGAAGTCATACCGCGGGTAACGCTCGTGCAACTCGACCATGATGCGGTCCCGGGTCACCTTGGCGACAACCGAGGCGGCCGCGATGCAGGCCGCCACCCGGTCGCCCTTCCACACCGCCAACCCGGGAACACCGGTGCCCTCGACCGGAAAACCATCGGTCAACACGTAGTGTGGCGACGGTCGTAGCGCCACCACCGCGCGTCGCATGCCCTCCACGTTGCACACGTGTACGCCGCGAGCGTCCACCTCGGCAGGCGGTATCACCACCACCGACCATGCCTCAGCACGCGTCAACACCTCGCGGTACACCCGCTCCCGGACAGCCGGAGTGAGCAGCTTGGAGTCGGCCAGCCCAGGTACCTGGCCGCGCCGTCCCTCCGGTAGCGCGCAGGCGGCCACCACCAACGGCCCGGCACAGGCGCCGCGACCGGCCTCGTCCACTCCGGCCACCGGGGCGAACCCGCGCCTGCGCAGCGCCCCCTCCAGCGCCCACAGGCCGGCATCGCGTCGCACCACCGCGCGGGACGGACGAAGCACGCTGTGTCACCCCTACCCTCCATCCGGACCGACGTACCGGCACACACCCAGGAACGGCCGCTGTCCCACCCGGACACAGAACTGTCCTCGGCGATCCCCGACACACCGATCCTCCACCACCGATGCTGGCACAGTCCCAGGGCCGGCGTTGGGCTGCCCGACGGGACTCACCGAACGTGACCGAATCCGCGACAGGGCCAGCGCGCGGCGTCCGCGTCTGGCACCCACAAAAAACCACATCACGTTCGGTGATGACCCCGGGCCACGGCCGGCACCCAGATCAGGCCCAGACCCGGAATCCGGCCTGGACCGCCTCGCCGGCCAGCAACCGGGGCAGGTCCTCGTACAGCCCGGGTGGGAAGGTGGACGTCCCGACCAGTTCGTCCGGCGACACCCAACTCGACCCGAGGAACGAGCCTCGCTCCTCCTCGGTGAAAGCGGGCGGTCGGGTTGGCCCGGCCATCCTGACCTGGGCCAGGTGCATCACCATGCTGGCCCAGCGGTCGATGCCACCCCACGCGAACCTGACGTCACAGATCCAGCAGACCGGACCCACCTGGTCCCGCTCCAGCACGTACCCGGTCTCCTCGGCCAGTTCACGCACCGCCGCGGCCACCGAGTCCTCACCCGGTTCGATGCCACCGCCGGGAACCTCCCACCACTGCCCACGGGCCGGGTCACCGGGATCGCGGGCGCGCAGCAACAACAGTCGGCCCGATCCGTCCACCAGTAACAGTCGCGCCACCGCACGCCAGGGTCGCGGCGGGGCCGGGGACAGGTCGGGAGGGGCCGGGTCAGTCACCCGGGCCCCTGCGCCGCCGTCGACGGCGACGGAACGCGGCCACCGGCAGCGTACCGATCACCCCGAGTGCCATCGGCGCCCCTACCGACAGTGGGCCAGACGACAGGCCGTGGAAGGTTGACGGGGTACCCAGGGTGTTCCACCGGGACGGCGGCCAGACGATGACGAAGGCCTTGCCGATGACGTCGCTCACCGGCACCGTGCCGCTGGTCCCGTCGTCGAGGTGGGCACGCGAGTCGGCCGAACCGTCGCGGTGGTCCCCCATCACCCACAGCCGCCCCTCGGGCACCGTCACCGGCCCGAACGGCTGCGACTGGGCGTCACTGATGGACAGGTAGATGTAGGGCTCGTCCAGAGGCACCCCGTTGACGGTGACCCGCCCCTGCGGATCGCAGCAGGCCACGGTCTGCCCACCGACCGCGATCACCCGCTTGACGAAGTCCTTCTCGTCGGGCTGGGCCACCCCGACGGTCTGTCCGACCCAGCGGATCGCCCTGGCCACGACATTGCCTGGCTCGGTCGTGGGAACCTCGGCGTCCCACGACGGCGGACCCCGGAAGACCACCACGTCGCCGGGCCGGGGATCGTGGGCGTCATACACGAGTTTGTTGACCAGCACCCGGTCGCCGGAACACCCTGGGCAGCCGTGCAGCGTTGTCTCCATCGACCCGGAGGGAATGAAGAACGCCTGCACCAGAAAGGTCCTGATCAGGACCGCCAGCGCCACCGCGACGACCACCAGGACAGGGAGTTCCCGCCAGAACGAGCGCTGCTTACCAGCACGCGCTGACGCCGCCGGGACCTCCGGCCCCGTCGCCGACCCAGCATCCGCAGCACCCGGACCGACCCCGGTACCCGCGTCTGGAGCCGATCCGAGGTCGGGGGGCAGCGGGTCGCCCGTCGACGTGTTGGGCAGCGCCGTGGTGGCAGCGTGATCGATCTCGTCCATCACGGCCGCACCGTGCTCGACGGCACCGTTCTCGACGACCGGACCCCTGCCGGACGGGAGAGAGTCGCCGTGAGCAGTCAGGGAGGCCTTCGCGTCGACGACATTGCCGTTACTGGAATGCGCCGAATTATGCCCAGCGGTCTCGTCTGTCCCGGCGCTGGCCGGTGCGTCATCTGCCATCGGGACCAGCCTAGACCCCGCTACCCGGGTTAGTGGTGGAGCGCCGTCAGCGAGCCGTGGTGACGCGCTTTTCCTTGATCTTGGCGGCCTTTCCGCGCAGGCCGCGCAGGTAGTACAACTTCGCCCGCCGGACGTCGCCACGGACGACCAGCTCGATCTTGTCGATCACCGGGCTGTGCACCGGGAAGGTCCGCTCGACCCCGACCCCGAAACTGATCTTGCGCACGGTGAACGTCTCCCGGATCCCACCACCCTGCCTACGGATCACCACGCCCTGGAAGACCTGGATCCGGGACCGGTTTCCCTCGACCACACGCACGTGCACCTTCAGGGTGTCGCCGGGGCGGAAGTCCGGGATGTCAGAACGCAGTGACTCGGCGTCCAGGGCGTCCAGCGTGTTCATCGCGGTCTTCGCTTCCTCGTATGGCGGGCGCGCGGCGGCACGCCGGAGCGGTTATCGGGGTGCGCGGGCGGCACTGCGCCCACGGCAACCCTACTAGGGTGCCACATCTGGTCCGGGAACGGGAAACCCACCCTCGGTCAGCACTCCCAGGTCCTTCTCGTCGAGTTCTCCGGGGGGCAGCGCGGCGAGCAGTTCTGGACGCCGCCGGGCGGTCCGCAGCAGCGCCTGCGACCGCTGCCACCGGTCCACCGCCGCGTGGTCGCCGGACAGCAGTACCTCGGGCACCGACCGACCGCGCCAGCACCGGGGCCGGGTGTAGGCGGGTCCCTCCAACAGGCCGTCCGCGAAGGAGTCCTGCCGCACCGACTCGACATTGCCCACCACGCCGGGCAGCAACCGGGTCACCGCCTCCACGATGACCAACACGGCGACCTCACCACCGGCCAACACATAGTCGCCCAGCGACAGTTCGTCCACCCGCATCCACTCCCGGGCGTGTTCGACCACCCGATGATCGATGCCTTCGTAACGGCCACAGCCGAACACCAACCACGGCTCGTCGGCCAGTTCGGCGGCAAGGTCCTGGGTGAACGGCACACCCGAGGGGGTCGGTACCACCATCCGCGGCGGTGGATCGGCCCGGCACAGTTCGTCCAGCGCCCGTCCCCACGGCTCGGGCCGCATGACCATGCCCGGGCCTCCGCCGTACGGCGCGTCATCGACGGTGCGGTGCGGATCGGCCGTCCACTGGCGCAGGTCGTGGACACGCACGTCGACAAGCCCGCGGTCGACCGCCCGGCCCAACAGTGACTGACGCAGTGGGGCCAGGTACTCGGGGAAGATTGTGACAACGTCGATGCGCATGGTGCCCGCCACGGTACCCACCACGGTCGAACACCCGGGAGGCAGCCGGTGCAGCAACTGGCGTCGGATGTGGCGAACGCCGGGACGATCCGCATGTTGGCCTACCTGGGGCTCGCCCTGCTCTTGTCCACGGTGATCGGCTTCGAGCGCGAACTGCGGGCCAAGAGCGCCGGCATGCGGACGCACACGCTGGTGGGTGTGGGTGCGGCGCTGTTCATGCTGGTGTCGAAGTTCGGTTTCTCTGACATCCTCGCGCCCGGTCAGGTGGTGCTTGACCCATCCCGGGTTGCCGCCCAGATCGTCACCGGCATCGGTTTCATCGGCGGCGGACTGATCTTCGTCCGTCGCGACGTGGTCCGCGGGTTGACCACCGCGGCATCGGTCTGGCTGGTCGCGGGAGTGGGCATGGCCAGCGGAGCCGGGTTGGTCGCACTGGCGGTCGCGGCCACCGCCGCACACCTGGTCATCGTGTTGGGCTACGCGCCGGTGGAGAACCTGCTCTACCGCGTCCGGGGCGGCCCGCAACTGGTCCGGATCGCCTACCGGAGCGGACGCGGTGTACTGCGGGAGGCGATCCAGTCCTGTACCGGTAGCGGATTCACCGTGACGAACCTGCGGGTCGAGCGGGAGGAGTCCGACGAGAACGGCGAGGGAGTCGCCGTGATCGTGCTGAGGGTGCAGGGCAAGCGACCGCTGACCCCGCTGTTGGACGAGATCAACCGGCTACCGGGAGTGATGCACGCCTCCACCGGCGAGGCCGACCTGCCGGAGTAGAAACACCGGCCGGCGACCGTCCGCTGACCACCCACACACCCGAGCGCGATCTTCCCGCGGCCAGAGGGGTTTGGGAACCAACCTGCCATCCTGATCACGCCGTTATGTGGGGGTGAGGGGTGTGGGGTGGAGCGAAGCCCCCCGCAGAGGACAACACAGACCCGTCTAAAGATCCAGCAGACCTTCGGGTGGGTCTACCACCACATGACCGGCGACGGGGTCGACCGTGGGCACCACGGCGCCGACGAACGGCACCAGCGCCTCCCGCCCGTCCGTCCTGGCCACCACCAGCAGGTCGCCGCCGGCACCGTGCACCACGTCGGTGACCTCACCCAGCCGGGAACCGTCTGGCAGCAGCGCGGCCAGACCGACCAGTTCGTGGTCGTAGAACTCGTCTGGATCGTCGATGGGTGGTAGGTCCGCGGAGTCGACGACCAGCAGGGTGCCACGCAGCAGGTCGGCGGCCTCCCGCCCGTGCACACCATCGAACCGCACCAACAGTCGTCCGGAATGCCACCGCGCGTCCGAGACGGTGAGCGGGCCACGCTCGGCCGGGTCGGCGACCAGCACCGACCCGGCCGCGAAGCGAGTGTCGGGGTCGTCGGTGCGCACGTCGACGACGACATCCCCGTGTACACCGTGCGGCCGGCCGATCCGACCGACAACGAGTTCCACCGGCGCTACCTGGCGACGCTTACCGGTAGTCGGTGTCGACCACGTCGACCCGTACGCCGCGCCCGCCGACAGCGTTCATGACCAGGCGCAGCGCCTTGGCGGTGCGCCCGTTGCGCCCGATCACCTTGCCGAGGTCATCGGGATGCACGCGCACCTCCAGCCGGCGCCCGCGCCGGGAGTTGACGAGGTCGACACGCACGTCGTCGGGGTGGTCGACGATGCCACGAACCAGGTGCTCAAGCGCGGCCTCGAGCACTTACTTCTCCGCGGATGCGTCGGCCTGCGCGCCGGGCTCACTGGTCTGCTCGGCCGGCTTGTCCGCTCCAGCGGACTCGCCACCCCTGGCCGCCTTGCGGCCGGACTTCTTCTTCGGCGTGGTGGCCTCGGTGGTGGGCTCGGAGGCGGCCTCCTTGGCGGCGGCCTCGAAGATCGCCCTCTTGTCCGCGCGCGGGGCCGCGGTCAGCAGCGGCTCGGGGGCGGGCAGGCCCTTGAACTTCTGCCAGTCACCGGTCCGCTTGAGGATGGCCAGCACCGGCTCGGTCGGCTGCGCGCCGACGGAAAGCCAGTACTGTGCACGCTCGGAGTTCACCTCGATGAAGGAAGGGTCCTCCTTCGGGTGGTACTTGCCAATAGTCTCGATTGCCCGACCGTCCCGCTTGTTGCGGGCGTCAGCCACGATGACGCGGTACTGAGGGTCGTGTGCCTTACCGAGCCGCATCAGCTTGATCTTGGTTGCCACGGGTGTGGATGCTCCAGATGATCGAACGGGGTGGGCGGCCAGCCCCGCGTGGGGTTACAGAGCGCGTCCGCCCTAGGGACACGGCGTGTGGGCGGTGAGAGGGCCGTGCACGCACCGGGTACTCGGCCGGCCATTCTGCCAGACATGACCGCCCCAGATCGAACCACACTGTCGGATTGACGTCACGGAGCCGCCCCGACACCGCGGCGACACCTCTGGAAGGGAACCGGATGGACTTCGCCTGGCGCGAACTGGGTGACGGTGTGTTCACTCGTCGCCACGAGCACCGCGACTTCTGCGACCTGAATGTCGGCCTTGTGATTGGCGACGGCGGCTACCTGGTCGTCGACACCTGCTCGACCCAGCACCAGGCACGCGAGTTGGCCGAGGCGATCCGCCGGATGACTCCGCATCCGTGCGTGGCGGTCGTCAACACCCATGCACACTTCGATCACTTCTTCGGCAACGCCGAGTTCCGGCCGGCACCGATCTGGGGTCACCGCGACTGTGCGACGACGGTCACCGAGTACGGCCCGTTCATGCGCGGGTGGCTGGCCGCCGACATCCGGGACCGGGGGCGCGTCGAACTGGCCGCCGAGTACGAGGCGGTGGAACTGGTGCCGCCGGACCGCACCTTCACCGACACGGCCGAACTGTCCGTCGGCGGACGCCCGGTGCGCCTGCGGTACCTCGGCCGCGGACACACCCACAACGACATCGTGGTCCAGGTCCCCGACGCCGGGGTGGTCTTCGCCGGTGACCTGGTGGAGGAGGGTGCGCCGCCAGCCTTCGAGGACGCCTTCCCGCTGGACTGGCCGGTCACCCTCGACGCGCTGGTCGCACTGACGTCAGGCCCGGTGGTACCCGGTCATGGTGACGTGGTCGACCGCGGTTACGTGCGGACACAGGCCGGTGAGCTGCGACTGGTGGCAGACCTCGCCCGGGCCGCCCACGCGGAACGGCCCGGGGACACCCGGCGGCCCGCCGACACCGACGCGTGGCGGTCCCTGCCACTGCCGGAACACTCGGCCCGGGTCGCGCTGGAGCGTGCCTTCCGTCAACTCGACGGCGCCCCGGCCTATGACTCCCCCGACGTGCTGGCACAGAAGGTCGCGAACGGAACGTCGGGTCAGCAGGCCGGTCAGTAGGCCTTGGCGCAGTAGGCCAGCAGGTCCGGTTCGGATTCCGAGTCGGGCACCGTGCCATCCGGGCGTACCAGGCAACGCACGGTGACCGCGTGCTCGGCCAGCCGGTCCTCCCCGGCCGAACCCAGCACCGCCCACGGCACCCGGGCCCAACCCGATGCGGCGGCCTCGACGACCTCCTCGACGGTGGTCGCGTCGGCGATCCGGGCGTCACGGTGCTCGCGGGCCTGCGCCAGCAACGTGGCCTGGTCGTCGACCAGCGCGTCGTGGACCGCATTACCAACGAGGTCGAGTGCCACCGGAGTCTTGCCGCCGGGGATCCGCCGGACCAGGGTGGCGTTGCCCTCGGCCAGGTCGCGGGGCCCGATCTCCACCCGCACCGGCACGCCCTTGAGCTCCCAGTCCACCGCACGCCGACCGAACGGGGTGTCCACCCGGTCGTCCAGCTCGACCCGCACGTCGGCGTCGCGCAGTTCGGCGGCCAACGCTCGGGCCCGGTCGACCGCCTGCTCCTTGACCGCCAGCACGACCACCTGGATCGGGGCCAGCCGGGGCGGCACCCGCAGTCCGGAGTCGTCGCCGTGGCACATGATCAGCCCGCCGACCATCCGGGTGGAGGCGCCCCAGGAGGTCTGCCAGGCATGTACCCGCCCGCCGCTGGCGGCCAGGTACTCGATGCCGAACGCCTTCGCGAAGTTCTGGCCGAGTTCGTGGCTGGTGCCCATCTGGAGCGCCTTGCCGTCGCCCATCATGCCCTCGCAGGTGAGCGTGTTGGTGGCCCCGGCGAACCGCTCCCGGGCGGTCTTGCGGCCGACCAGTACCGGCATCGCCAGCACGTTGACCATGAAGTCCTCGTACACCTCGTGCAGGATCTGCCGGGCGTAGGCACGGGCGTCGGCCTCGGTGGCGTGCGCGGTGTGGCCCTCCTGCCAGAGGAACTCGGTGGTGCGCAGGAAGACCCGGGGCCGCAGTTCCCAGCGCACCACGTTGGCCCACTGGTTGATCAACAGCGGCAGGTCGCGGTAGCTCTGCACCCACTTGGCGAAGTAGCTGTTGATGATCGTCTCGCTGGTGGGGCGGACCACCACCGGTTCGTCCAACTGCTTGCCACCGCCGTGGGTGACCACGGCCAGTTCCGGACTGAAGCCCTCGACGTGCTCGGCCTCCCGACGCAGGTAGCTCTCCGGGATGAACAGCGGGAAGTAGGCGTTG
>DATCXL010000124.1:0-3160 GCA_036565825.1 Mycobacteriales bacterium | reverse complement strand
GGCGTTGTACTGCCTGATCAAAAACCAGATGATCGGCGCCTGGAAGCGACGTGAGCCCACCGAAGTGTTGCGGCTGTGCGCCAAGGCGGACCGGATCGCGCCCCGGCTGGACAAGAACAGGGCGAGGCCCCATCTGTGGGCCGTCGACGAATGTAGGCGCTGGGCCGTCGCTCAGTTGGCGCACTGACCGACCTGGCGACCACGTCCGGCCCCAGGGGATCCTGACGGTCGTCGCGCTCCGGGTCAGGAGCGCGACGACCGGTTCACCTGGTGTCGTGGTCTGGGCCGTGCGGCGGTTCTGACTTGTGCGGTTCCGACCCGCGCGGCGGCTCCAGACTGGGTGCCGGGGCTTTTGGACCGGACTCGGGCGGTCGTTTCCTGATGCGCAGGGCGCCGGCGCGTGCCCGCTCCTCGGGGTGGACACGGGTCCGGCGCAGGCTGGCGACGGTGGTGACGGTCAGGATGACCAGAATGACACCCAGTGAGAGCAGTGTGTCGATCTCGGGCACCGCGTGTGACACGTTCTGGTGGCCGAACTCGAGGATCAGCTTCGCGCCGATGAACGCCAGGATCACCGCCAGGCCGAGCGACAGGTACACCAGCCGGGTCAGCAGCCCCTCGATCAGAAAGTAGAGCGCGCGCAGGCCCAGCAGTGCGAACGCGTTGGCTGCGAAGACGATGAACGCGTCGTCCGTCACCCCGAAAACCGCCGGGATGGAGTCCAACGCGAACAGCAGGTCGGTGCTGCCGATCGCCACGCAGGCCAGCAGCAGCGGTGTCACCACCGATCGGCCGTTCTCGCGGGCCAGCAACCGACCGTCGTGGAAGTCCTCGGTGGTGGGCAACAGTCGACGGCTGATCCGCAGCAGCGCGTTGTCCTCGATGTCGGGGTCCTCGTTCCGGTGCCGGACGAGCTGCACGGCGGTCCAGATCAGCAGCAGCCCGAACAGCAGGAAGGTGGGTGAGAACAGGCTGATGGCGGCGGCACCGATCACGATGAACACGGCTCGGGTGGCCAGTGCGGCGACGATGCCGAAGAGCAGCACCTTCTGTTGGTGCTGGGCCGGCACCACGAAACGGCGCATGATGATGACGAAGACGAACAGGTTGTCCACCGACAGGCTTTTTTCGATCACCCAGCCGGTGAGGTACTCGGTGCCGGCAGTGGACCCGGCCACCACCCACACCACCAGCCCGAACAACAGCGCGATCCCGATGTAGAACGTCGACCAGAACGTGGCCTCCCTCATACCCACCCTGTGTGGGCGCCGGGCTGCCACGACGAAGTCGATCGTCAGCAACACCACGACCAGTCCGATGGTCGCGGGCCACGCCCACTCCGGCACTCCTGCCACCGCCTCTCCCTACCCGCCACGCTCCGGCGCGCACCCTCGGCCGGAAGGGGGTGACCTCAGTGGCCCTAGTTCCGGTGCGTGTCGATCGGAGATTCGCCTCCACCGGCGGGCGTAAGCGGGTTCCAGGGGTTCGCCCCACAACCAGCGTCATCGGCATGTCGTCTATGGCCTGGTCTCAGCACGGATGCCGACCGAAGCGACCGGCAGTCCGATACTTGTCGTCGACATGTAAAGGTCTATAAGATACAGATCTATGACAGGTGCTCGGTTTCAGGCGCTGGCTGCGGAGTTGCGGGAGCGGATCGCGCTCGGTGACTATGCCCGGTCAGGCGCGTTGGACAGCGAGGCCGAGCTGGGTCGCCGGTACGGCGTGAGTCGGGTGACGGTCCGGCGTGCACTGGAACGGTTGCGGGACGAGGGGCTGATCACCTCCCGGCGTGGGTCCGGCTGGTACGTGGTCTCCGGGGCCGCTTTCGGGCAGTCACTGGCCCTGGGCAGCTTCCAACACGCCCGTTCGGCTGTCACCGAGGCGGGACTACCGCTGGTCCGCCGGGTGACCGGTTATGAGTACCGAACCGCGCCGGCCGACATAGCCCGGCTGCTGGACATCGCGGAGTCGGCTGAGGCGCTGCGGGTCCGTGCCGTCCGGTCCACCGGTGCGAACCCGCTCGACGTGGTGACCGAGTGGGTACCGCTGGAGCACGCCGCGCCGATCAGCCGCGCCGACGCCGAGGACCCCGGCGTGTGGGAGACGTTGCGCCGGGGTGGGCACGCCATCGACCTGGTTCGCCAGAGCATCACCGCCGCCGCGGCCAGCGACTCGGTCGCCCAGGCACTCGGCGCGGAGCTCGGAACCCCGGTGCTGTTGGTCCGTCGGCTGGCCGTACTCCCCGGCGGGCGACCGTTGGCGCTGTCCGAACACCGGTACCTGGGCCACCGGTTCCGCCTCGACGTGGAGTTCCGTGGCTGGCCGGGCACCGCGGCCACCGATCCTCCCGGAGTCACCCCCGTGCCCGACCACTGACCTTCTCGACCACCCGACCGGACAGGAGTACCCGTGCGTCTGCTCGTCACCGGCGCCGCCGGCTTCATCGGCGCGAACTTCGTGCACCACTGGGTCGACCGTCACCCCGGCGACCACCTTCTGGCCCTCGACGCGCTCACCTATGCCGGCAACCGGGCCAACCTCGATCCGGTGGCCGACCGGATCACGTTCGCCCACGCCGGCATAGGTGATCGCTCGACGGTGGAGTCACTGATGCGCGAGCACCACATCGACGTGGTGGTGAACTTCGCGGCCGAGTCGCACAACAGTCTGGCCGTGCTGGATCCGGAACGCTTCTTCAACACCAACGTGCTGGGTACGGTGCGGCTGCTGGAGCCTGTCGGGCGGTGGGCGTGGCCCGGTTCCATCAGGTGTCCACCTGTGAGGTGTACGGCGACCTGGCGCTGGGCGACCCGGGCGCGTTCACCGAGGAGTCGCCATACCGACCACGTACCCCGTACAACGCCAGCAAGGCTGGCGCCGACCACGCGGTGCGCGCCTACGCCGAGACCTTCGGTCTGCCGGTCACGATCTCGAACTGTGCCAACAACTACGGGCCGTACCAGTTCCCGGAGAAGGTGATCCCGCTGTTTGTCACCCGGGCGCTGGACGGTCAGCCGCTGCCGGTGTACGCGTCACGGGACAACCGGCGCGAGTGGCTACATGTGGACGACCACTGCACGGCGATCGAACGGGTGCTGCTCGACGGGCAGTCCGGGGGCACCTACCACGTCGGTTCGGGCGTGGAGGTCAGCGTCGG
>DATCXL010000100.1:0-8660 GCA_036565825.1 Mycobacteriales bacterium | reverse complement strand
ATGGCCGCCGAAGCCGACCGACCAGCCTGTCCAGGTCAAACGGGTACGAGACGAGCGTCTGACCGGAGGGTGACCGGTCCGTGAGCCAAACCTGACCGAAACTTGACCGAGAACCCGACCGTCCGCTGACCCACCACTGAGCCCGTGCTGAGTTCCGGCAGGGATCGTTGCCGCATCAAGTGCTCGTGCTGGGCTCGTCCGAGACAGACCATCGGCGCTGTCCCGGCGCGGGTGCGACGTGCTGCGACTCGGCGTGTCCCCTCGAAGCAGCGTTGCCAGGCATGTGTTACGCCCGACGTGAAGGGGACGACGATGACGCCACGACGCCCCGCGGACTGTCTCCGTGGTGTGGGGGCGCACCGCATCGGGCAGCCCCCGCAATCGCTTCGACCGCTGTGTGATCTTTGGCCGCGCCACGGCGCTCAGCGACCGCACACCATGAGCACACCATGACCGCGATCCGCTGACCCGCGATCGAGGGGTGCCCGGTGGTGTGGCCCACCGGCTACCCCACCAACCGCGCGACATCGACCGCCACCGCCACCATCTCTGGTCAACGACCGGACCAATGGTGCCGCGTGCGTTCTGACCGACGGCCCTGAACCGCCATCACACCGAGCCTGCCTGGCTGGATGCGGCCTGCCCGCACTCCGGATCGGGCGGGCCACTCCTGCCCCGTGCGCCCCTGGCAAGGGTGAGAGGACCAACGTGGTTATGCACCATCCAGTCGATCCAGGCACCCGTACCGCCAGACGCGGTCGGGGCATCGTCGCTGTTCTGGCCAGCATGATCGCCGTGCTGGTCGCCGTCGGGCTCGGCCTGACCGTCACCCTGATCTCACATGCCCAGTCGGTGGCGGCAGCCACCCCGGCCGACCTGGGGGCGGCAAAGGACGCCTCGTTCGGTGAGGTTCGGCTCGCTGGCGTGGAGCGCATCAATCCGATGGACATGAACGATATGCCGACGGTCAACGGCAGCATGGTGAACATGGGCATGGACGACGGTGACGTGCCGGCCGGCAGCATCGCGCTCATCTGTGACGTGGTCCTCACCAACAGGCAGTCCCACCCTGTGAGCGTTTCGGAGGCCCAGTTCACGCTCTTGCGGGCCACCACCAAGGGCGCCGTGACGGTCAAGCCGAACAGCACCAACCTGGCCGCGGCCAGCCAGTTGCCGCCCAGTTCCTCGATCGAGGCCAAGGTGACCTTCATCGTCCCCGAGGACGGTGCGCCGCTGCGGATGGTCTTCGCCGACGACGAGGCGAAGACCCCACTGCTCTTTGACGCCGGTCGTACCGACCAGGCGCCGGCCGATTCCGAGCACCACCACCACTGACGCCACGGTCAGTCCTGCCCCCGCTGCTGGCATATCCGGAACACGTTGTTCCGGAGACCTGTCCCTCGATGGAAGAGGTCGTACATGTCAAGACCCGACCCAAGTACAAGGCCTCGTCTGCTATGGACGATGCCTTCTGAGATCCTCGCGCTGGCCGTAGTACTCAGCTACGGCGTGGGCGCGTGGATGATCACCCTGCGCCACTTCGGGGTGATCGCCGAGCAGGGCGACCAGTCGCTGGTGACCCAGTGGCTGTCGGTGAGCACGGTGGCGTTGCCACTGGTGTTGGCCGGAGTCGCCATCGCGCTGCGCGCCACCCGTGCACTGTCGACAAGGCTGTCCCCGGCAGGTAGTTCGGCCGAGGGCAGCGTTGCCGCACTGATGCGGGTGCTGTTCGCCGCCGTGGGTGGTTCGGTGGCCTTCGCCGCCGCCAACCCGGTGTACGAGTGGATCACCGCCGCCGACGCGGAGGGGTCGCTGCCGATGGCAGCGGCGATCGCCCAGAACACCATGCTTGCTCTGGTGGTCGCACTTCCCCTGGCCGCGGTGGCCGAACGGCTGGGTGTGTTCTATGCCCGCCGGTCGACCGCCGAACCGGAGATCGCCATCGCCGAACCTCGGCGGCGGGGCCGGATCACCATCCTGGCCACCGTGGTGTCGACCGGTCTGCTGACCATCGGGGTTGGCAGTGTGCCCAACGTGGCCAACGCCGCGGACCCGGGTTCACCCTGCCCGATCGACGCGCCGGTGAAGCACTTCGACATCTCCGCGATCGACATCAAGACGCCGCTCAACCGTAACGGTGACAACAACCCGGCTGGCAAGCTGTACATCCTGAACAGCAAGATCGCCGCCGCCCGCGCCCAGGAGGCCTCGCAGCAGGTCTCCACCGGTCTGCGTGACGACCCGATCCAGTCGCTGTCGATCCGTGCCAACGAGGGCGACTGTGTGGAGATCAACTTCACCAACAGTGCCACCGGCGGCAACTACGGTATGCACATCGACGGGCTGGCCTTCGAGGTTGGTTCGTCTGGCGACAAGATCGGCAACAACGCCGACTCGTCGGTCCCGCAGGGTTCGTCGGCCACCTACCGGTACTACGTGCCCAACGACCGGGCCATGGAGGGTGCGCACTACATCCACCCCGGTCCCGGGTTCCGTGACGCGATCGGTAACGGTCTGTTCGGTGAACTGAGCATCGAGCCGCCAGGGTCGACCTACCTGGACGCCAACGACGGCACTCCGCTGGAGTCTGGCTGGGAGGCCATGATCGTGCCCGGGAACGGCCAGGCGCCGTTCCGCGAGTACGTGCTCATGTTCCACACCATCGGTAACGACAACCAGGTCATCTACGACAAGACCGGGCAGGCGTTGCCGCAGGTCGACGACCTGACCGACACCTACCGGCCGGGTGCGTTCGCGATCAACGACCGGTCGGACCCGTTCCGGCACCGTGTCGAGGTCAACCCGAAGGAGGAGGCCGACGGCTACAGCAGCTACCCGTTCGGTGACCCCTCCACCCCGATGCCGCGTGGTTACCTGGCCGACCCCACCAAGATCCGCCTGACCAACCCCGGTGGTGACAAGTTCCACGCCTTCCACCTGCACGGTGGCGGTATCCGGTGGCGGCAGGACCCGGTGGCGGACCCGACCTGGAACTACGCCGACACCGGTCTGCAGAAGGACCCGGTGACCCAGGAAACGCCCTCCATGCGTCAGGATGCCCAGGCGATCGGCCCGGGTGAGTCCTACAACCTGGAGATCGAGGGCGGCAACGGCGGCGTGCAGCAGGCCGTCGGTGACTTCTTGTTCCACTGCCACATCGTCAAGCACTACGTGGCTGGTATGTGGACGTTCTGGCGGGTCTACAACACACTGCAGCCCAACCTGGCAGTCCTGCCCGGGCGTACCGCACCGCCGCAGGCCGTCACCAGTGCCGCACTGATCGGCAAGACCTTCAACGGCACGACGATCACCGCGAACAACCTCGCACAGTGGGTCACCCCCCAGTTGCCACCACAGGGTGTCCGGCAGAACGACCAGGACTCCGCGGTGCTCAACTGGACGATCGACAACTCCGACCCGACCCATCCGCTGGTGCTCAACGAGCCCGAGGACCTCACCGAGATCGCCGACTCGGCAAAGGTGATTCCTGGTCACCCCAACCTCCAGTTGGGTGACACCCTCGTCGGGGACAGACCAATCCTGCTCTTCGACCCGGCAAACGGCCGACTGGCGTATCCGGTGCTGAGGACGCACGTTGGCCAGCGTCCGCCGTTCGCTCCGAACGGCCACTCCGGTGCTCCCTACCTCGGGGAGAACGCCGACGCGGCACCTACCAGTGCTGTCGACCCGTTTGCGGGCCGGCAGGACGGCCTGTGTCCGCAGAACCGCACCATCCGGCACTACAACATCGTCGCGATCACCAAGCCGATCGCGAAGAACGCCATCGACGTTGACAACGAGGGTGAGATCTACGTACTGGCCAACCACAAGGACGCCGTCCTTGCCGGTCAGTACCGCGACGACCCGCTGGCCATCCGGGCCAACGCGGGTGACTGTATAGCGGTGACGCTCACCAGCGAACTCAGTGACGCGACAGCGTTCGGTGGGTTCTCCAAGGTGAACATCCACATCCACCACGTGCAGTTCGACGTGCAGGGTTCTGACGGTGTCATCACCGGCTTCAACTACGAGACGGCTGTCCGTCCGTACAAGGCCGAGGATCCGCAGATCACCGCTTCGGCGGCGGCTGGCGCGACCAGCCTGGCGCTGTCGAGCACGACGAAGTTCCAGGTCGGTGAGTACATCGCGGCCGGCATGGGCACCAACGACATCGAGGTCAACCAGATCACCGCGATCAACGGTCTGACCGTGACTCTGGCCAAGCCGCTGACCAAGGCCCACCCGGCCGGTCAGTGGGCGGGTACCGAGTTCGTGCAGTACCGCTGGTACCCCGACGTGGTATTGGACAACATCTTCTTCCACGACCACGTCGACGCCATCCACAGCTGGATCCACGGCCTGGTCGGCATGCTGATCATCGAGCCGCCCGGTTCCACCTACCACGACCCCAAGACCGGGGCCGAGGCAGACTCCGGGACTCTTGTGGACATCCACACCACCAACCCGTTGTCTCCTGGACTGGTTGACGGCAGCTTCCGCGAGTTGGCGTTGTGGAGCATCGACGACAACAACGTCGACCAGCTACCGTCCACGTTCAACCTGAGAAACGCACCACTATCCGACCGGAGCGATACCAACGAACGGTTCAGCTCCTACAAGTACGGTGATCCGTCCACCCCGCTGCCCAAGTTGTATCCGGGTGACCGGCTGGTGATCCGGACCATCAACGTCGGGCCGAACGAGGACTCCGTGCACTTCGACGGAGCCACGTATCTGCCCGAGTTCCGGATGACCGACGCCAACGGCAACCACAACGCCCAAGAGTCGTCCACGTTGAGCTACAACGACAGCGAGCGCTTCAGTCTGGTGCTCGGTGGCGATGCCAGCGGGCCGTCGAACAAGCCTGGTGACCACCTGTACTTCAACGGTGATGACAGGCACCTCCAGGACGGCGTGTGGGGCATCATCCGGGTGCTCGACGGCAACAGCCCGGACCTGAAGGCGCTGCCGGACAACCCGGCGCCGACCGGGACCTACGTGCCGCCGTCGGTGACCGGTAACAACCCGCCGGCTACGACCGATCCGGGTAACCCGTGTCCGATCGGTGCTCCGGTGCACACGTTCAACGTGACCGCACTCGAGCTGAAGTCGGACAACACCATGCGGATGACCTACGTACCCAGCTCGATAGCCAGGTCGGTGGCCAGTGGCAGCATCCAGCCCGAGCCACTGGTGATGCACGTGGCTGCCGGTGAGTGCGTGAAGGTCAACCTGCAGAACCAGTACAGCTCGCCGGTTGGTTTCATGGTTGACAAGTTCCGTAAGAACGCCGGTTCCATCGGCGTGAACGTCGGGTTCAACACCGAGCAGAACACCATGCCCGGTGCGACCCGGCAGTACGTTCTCTACGCCGACAGCGACCACATCGGCACCGCGACAATCGCCGACATGGCCGCCAACGACGGAGTCGACGGTAGCGCCGTCCCGCTCAAGGACTCGCCTGGACAGATCAGCCCGTCCTCCAGCGGTTCGGATCTGATTGCTACCAAGATCGGTGGTTACGGTTCGATCATCGTGTCCGAGGCGGGGGCAACGTTCACCAACCCGGTGACCGGTGCCGCCACCGACGTCGGCTCGCAGGTTGACGTCCACGTGGCCGGTACTCCCGGCCACCGCGACCTCACCGTGATGATGTTCGACGACGACCCGCAGATCGACCAGGACCACATGCCCTACCCGACGTTCGCCGAGCAGACCCGGTCGTTCGTCAACTTCCGGGCCGGCAACAACTGGCAGAACAGGAGTGACGACTCGACCTCGTTCGACGGCACCCAGCCCACGCCGTTGCTTCGTGCCTACGCCGGTGACCCGGTGCTGGTGCACGAGGTGATCGCGCCTGGATCCGAGCAGGGTCACGTGTTCACCCTGGGTGGTATGTCGGCTCCTCGGGACCGGTTCATCCCCGGTGCCGAACGGACCGACAACCAGGGCATGGCACCGTGGGCCAGCTTCGACGCCGCGATCATGGGTGGTGCCGGTGGCTTCAACCACACCGTGGGTGACTTCTACTACGGCGACCTGGCTCGGCCGTTCGTCCAGGTTGGGCTGTGGGGCATCTTCCGGGTCATGTCCGACTCGACCTGCCCGATTAAGCCGCTGGACGGGAGGACCTGCCTGGGTGACTGACCTGCCCCGGTGATCGACTGCCTGGGTGGCTAACTGAATACCGCAGTACTGAAGGGACCGGCGTCGCCTCGCGGCGCCGGTCCTTTCATGCGAACCGGGTGAGAGGTGTGGCCTCACCCCCGGGGACTGCCCCGTTCACACCCAGTGGTGGATGCTTCTTCTATCACCCTCTTAACCTTGCTTTAGCGCAAGAAGCAGCATTTTGGACATGAACACGGAACGTCGGCTTGTCCTGACCCAGAGCCGTGCTCGCCCTCCGGAGTGGGGTGTGCGGCACACCGAGCTCCGGCGGGCGGGTGGGAGCCTCCGATGTATGGATCCTGCATCGGAGGCTCCTCTCCGATCGCCGTGCGACCATCCGACCTCTGGTCGGGGCGAGGTGCCAGACAGGAGCGGCGGGGCCGGAATTGACGCGGCCACGCCGAACGGTTTGTCGTTGGACCGTCAGCCGACCCGCAGCACGACCTTTCCGCGGGTGTGGCCGGCCTCGACGTGGCGGTGGGCTGCGGCAACCTCCTCAAGCGGATACACCGTGACGCTGGGAAGGGTGATCGCGCCGGTGCGGTACCAGTCGACGACCTGCCGTAGACCGGGGGTGGTACGACCCCCCACCCGGTGGAAGCCGTACCGCTGCGCGCCCTCGGTGTCGATCGTGGTCCCGATCCGGTTGCGGTCAGCGACCAGTTCCAACGAGACCGCGGTCGCCTCGCCGCCGATCGCGTCAAGTGCGGCGTCGACCCCCCGCGGCGCCAGTCGACGCACCCGGTCGACCAGGCCCGGCCCGTAGGTCACCGGGATCGCACCGATGGAACGCAGATAGTCGTGGTTGCCCTCGCTCGCGGTGCCGATGACGGTGGCCCCCCACATCCTGGCGATCTGTACCGCCATCGTGCCGACCCCGCCCGCGGCGGCATGCACGAGCAACGTCTGGCCATCGCCGACCCCGCCGATCTGGGTCAACGCGCTGTAGGCGGTCTGCCCGACGGTGGCCAGTCCCCCGGCCACCTCCCAGCCCATCGACGCCGGTTTGGCGACGGTGTCGGCTGCCTCGATGACCACGTGGTCGGCGTAGCACTGTGCGGTGGCCGAACCGAGGACCTCCTCTCCGACCGCGACGTCGTCGACCCCGTCGCCGACCTGGTCGACAGTGCCCGCGTACTCGTTGCCCATGCGTAGTGGAAATCGGACCGGTGCCGTGGTGGCGAAGTACCCGACGCGTTGCTTGACGTCGACCGGATTGACCCCGGCGGTGTGTACCCGAATCCGCACCTGACCCGGTCCGGCGGTGGGGACGGGGACCTCGGCGAGACGGAGGACCTCGGGTCCGCCGTACCCGTCGATCACGACAGCACGCATGGTGCATCCACCTTCTTCTCAGGTTCGAAAGGCTCCGGCTCGGTGGCCAGGACAGACAGCAGGGTTGTCAGGCGGGGTAGGCCATGCGGGTGCGCCCGCGCCCGAGCACGTCGGTCCACCAGGCGAGCTGGGCGAGCAACCCCTCGGCCGCGGCCAGTGGCTCCTCGGGGGTGAGTGGTTGGCCGTCGGCGCCGAACCGGTCGCGGGCGGCGTGGAAGCTCACGGTGGCGCGGATGCTGACCATGTGCAGTTCGGCGGCCACCAACCGCAGGGATTCGACCGCCCGCAAGCCACCGGACAGCCCTCCGTAGGAGACGAAGGCCACGGGTTTTGCGTGCCACTCGTCCCGGACACTGTCCAGGGCGATCTTGAGCTGACCGGGAAAGCTGTGGTTGTACTCGGGAGTCACGATCACGAACGCATCCGAGGCACCGATCTGTTCGGTGAACCGCCGTGTGACCGGAGTGGGCTCGAGCGAGGCTGGCAGTTCCACGTCGACCAGGTCGATGACGTCGACATCGAAGGTCGCCTCCTTGCGCGCGACGTCGGCGAACCAGCGACCGACCGTCGGCCCGAACCTGCCCGACCGGGTGCTCGCGATCACCACGGTGAGTCTGGGGCGGGTGAGGGTCACTGTTGTCTCCGCTTTCGGGAAGGTTGGGCGCGGTCCTCCAAGGATGCGGCCAGGGCGTCCCGGGAGGTGTCCATGGCGTCGATCAGGCTGGCCCGGCCGTCGGTCGACAGGTGCGAGAAGGCCGTGTTCTCCAGTTGCGTCCACGCGTCCCGCACCGCCGGGCACAGGGCCCGTCCGGCGTCGGTGATGGTGACGTCAAGCGCCCTGCGGTCGGTGGGCGAGGGGGTGCGGGAGATCAACCCGGCCCGTTCCATGGTCTGTAGGGTCGCGCTGGTGGTGGACCTGTCGCGGTACAGGTAGCGGACGATGTCGTTTTGAGGCAGGGTCCCGTACTCCTCCAGACGCAGCAGGATGAGCTCCTGGGGCGGAGACACACCGATCCTGGCCAGCAGCGCGGTTCCGAGTTGCGCGTGTGCCCGAAGCAGTCGCAGTAGAGCCGAGCCGACCGGGGCCCCCGGCACGTGGACTCCTCGGCTGCGTCCGTCTGCCTGCGGCTCCGGACCACGGGGTGTGGGCATGGAGC
>DATCXL010000423.1:0-4078 GCA_036565825.1 Mycobacteriales bacterium | reverse complement strand
GCGCTGGACCGGCTCCTTCCGGTGTGGATCGGTGCCGCGATGGCCGCTGGCCTGCTGCTGGGACGATGGGTGCCCGACCTGGGCGCGACTCTGGACCGGGTACGGGTCGGCGGCGTCTCGATGCCGATCGCCGTCGGCCTGTTGGTGATGATGTACCCGGTGTTGGCCAAGGTCCGCTACGACCGACTGGACACGGTCACCGGCGACCGCCGACTACTGGTTCCCTCACTGGTGCTGAACTGGTTGGTCGGACCGGCCGTGATGTTCGCCCTGGCTTGGTTGTTGCTACCCGACCAGCCCGCGTACCGGACCGGACTGATCATCGTCGGACTGGCCCGCTGTATCGCGATGGTGATCATCTGGAACGACATGGCCTGCGGCGACCGGGAGGCCGCGGCCGTGCTGGTGGCACTCAACGCGGTGTTCCAGGTGGTCGCGTTCGGGGTGCTCGGGTGGTTCTACCTGTCGGTGCTACCCGGATGGCTCGGCCTGGACCAGACCACCCTGCGGGTCTCGATCGTCGAGATCGCCCTGAGTGTGCTGGTGTTCCTCGGTATCCCGCTGGTGGCTGGCTACGCGACCCGTCGGGTCGGCGAACGTGTGAGGGGCCGGCAGTGGTACGAGAACCGGTTCCTGCCCCGGGTCGGCCCGATGGCGCTCTACGGGCTGCTGTTCACCGTGGTCCTCCTGTTCGCCCTGCAGGGCGCGACGATCACCTCCCAGCCCTGGGACGTGGCACGGATCGCGCTGCCGCTGCTCCTGTACTTCACCCTGATGTGGACCGGGTCGTTCGCACTCGGCCGGGCGATCGGCCTGTCCTACCCGCGCACCACGACGCTGGCGTTCACCGCCGCCGGAAACAACTTCGAGTTGGCCATCGCGGTGGCGATCGGCGTCTTCGGTGTGACCTCCGGCCAGGCCCTGGCCGGGGTGGTCGGTCCGCTCATCGAGGTACCCGTCCTGGTCGGGCTGGTGTACGTCAGCCTCGCCGCCCGCCGGCACCTGTTTGGCACCGAGGCATCAGAGCAGGGCGGATGACCGAGAACCGAGCCCGCGCGGTCGACGACCCGCCGACCGTGTTGTTCGTGTGCGTACACAACGCCGGCCGGTCACAGATGGCCGCCGGCTGGCTGACCCACCTTGCCGGCGGGCGGGCGCGGGTGCTGTCCGCGGGCAGCGCACCGGCCGACCAGGTCAATCCCGTGGCCGTCGAGGCGATGGGTGAGGTCGGTATCGACATCACCGCCACGGCCCCGAAGCTGTTGGACCACGACACCGCCATCGCCGCCGACGTGGTGATCACCATGGGGTGCGGTGATGCCTGCCCGATCTTCCCAGGTAAGAGGTACGAGGACTGGAAGGTGCCCGACCCCGCCGGGCAACCTCTCGACGTCGTTCGCGGTATACGGGATGACATCCGGATGCGGGTCGCCAGGCTGGTCGATGACCTGTTGCCGGCTTCCCGCTGAGCCTCGGCCGGCACAGTGACCCCGATCCGAAGGTCAGTGGTTCTGTCCGGCCTGCTCGCGCGGCGTCTGGGACCGGAAGGTGTGCCCCAGTTCGGGGCCGAGTCCGAAGTAGTGGCGGAAGTTGTAGATCAGCGGGCTCCACAGCGCGGGGTCGACGTGCTGGGTGCCGGCAACGACGATGCGCGGATCGGCGTGCACCCTGAGTACACACGCCTCGACGATGAGGAAGTCGTCGGACGCGTCGTGTTGAACCCGAACGACCCGGGCCTCCAGTTGCAGCGGGCACTCGGCGACCCGGGGTGGCCGGACCAGTTCGGATGGCTGTGGACTCAGTCCGGCGGCGCCGAACTTGTCCGGCTCGAAGCGGAACGTGCCGCGTTTTGCTTCTGGTACCGGGTTCCGCCCGGTCAGCGGGGCGAGACGTTCCACCGCGGGCCACTGCCAGGGCGCGGGCAGGTTGACCACCAGGTCGGGACGGGCGGCGAGGTTGAGCCCGGTCTGGCCCCTGACGCCCAGACCCAGGACGACCACGTCACCGAGCGCCCAGGCCGAGGACATCGGGGCCAGGTTGAACGAGCCATCCTCGTTCTCGGTCGACAACAGAGCGACCGGTGTGCCGAAGTACAGGACACTCGGTGTGATGACCACGTGACCGGGCATGGTGTCTGCCGCTGTGTCCGCTGCTGTGTCCGCCGTGGGGCTGACCGGACCGGCGGTGTGGGTTGCCGTGTTCATGACGTTCGACGGTAGGAGGAGGACCCTTCGGTGACGGCCGAACGGTCGCGAGGGGAAGATGCACGGGATGAGCGCGCCTGACATGCCCAGCCCGTCCGTGCGGGGCCAGGACCTGGCTGCCTTCGCCAGGCTGCTGGCCGATCCCACCCGGGCGGGTTTCTGCCTGGCGCTGCTGGATGGCCGGGCCTGGACCGCTTCCGAACTGGCCCGTCACGCAGGGGTGGCGGCCTCGACCGCGACCGAGCACCTTAATCTCCTCGTTGCCGGAGGTGTGCTCGTGCAGGAACGCCAGGGTCGCCATCGTTACCTTCGCCTGGCCGGGACGGAAACCGCCGAACTGGTCGAGAGTCTCGCCGCGATGGCCCCACGCGGCTCCGTTCTCACCCCCGTCCGTTCTCTGTCGGCCGCGGGCCGCCGCAACGCGCTGGCACGTGCGCGTACCTGCTACGACCACCTGGCCGGGGCCCTCGGTGTCGCGATCACCACCACGATGACCGACCGTGGACTGCTGGTCTGGGAGGGCGGTCTGGCGCTTACCAGTCGGGGCACGGCATGGTTGGCCGACCTCGGCGTCGTCGTACCGGCCGCCAACCGACGCCCCGCCGTCCGTTCCTGCCTGGACTGGACCGAACGCCGCCCCCACCTGGCCGGAGCCGTCGGCGCCGCCCTCTGCGCTCACGCCTTCGGGGCGGGCTGGATCGTCCGAATCGGCAGCACCCGCGCGGTCGCCCTCACCGCCGCCGGCCACGACGCACTTCGCGCCCACCTTGACATGACCGACCAGACCCTGGCTCCGGTCGTCCGGTGATTTCGTCGCCCGGTCGTTCGGCTCGACCCGGCGCGGTGGGCGGCGGGGCCCGCAGACGGTCGGTTCAGCGGCGGATCTCGCGCGACTCGCCCGGGCCGACGGACTCGACCCGGTCGCCCAGCGCGACGGTCATCGGCGGTATCTCGGACTCGTTCAGTTTGAGAGTGATCCGGTCGGGATGGAAGGTGAGCACACCGGTGTGGCCGCGGTAGGAGAAGTCCATCGACATGGTCTCCACCTCGCTGGGCAGTCGGGGGTCCAGCCGAAACTGGTCGTCACGTAGTTCCATGCCGGTGAACCCACGCTCCACCAGGTCGATGGTGGCCGCCATCGCGCCCAGATGAACGCCCTCCGGAGTGGTACCGCCCTGCACATCCTCGATGTCGGCCGACAACGCATCCTGGAAGAACTGCCAGGCGCTTTCAGGGTCCCGACGGGCCAGCACCCAGGCGTGCACCACGGCGCTGAGTGTCGACCCGTGCGAGGTACGGGGCAGGTAGTAGTCGATCGACCGGTCGAGGGTCTCCTGGTCGCAGTCGTAGCCGAGACCCTGAATGATGTCGATGATCTCCTCGTTGGACAGCAGGTAAGACAGCATCGTGATCCCACCGGCCTGCTTGGTCACCTGGTACCTGTTGGGAGTGTCCCCTTCGGACTCCAGCACCCGGTCGGCTCGACGGATGTCGCCGTGCCGGGCCCGCAGTCCCTCCCAGTCGAGCTCCGGGAGGTCTCCGTATCCCTGGAAGATCTCCACCACGCCGTCCCGGAAGGGAATGTACATCCTCCGGGAGATGTCCTCGAAACGTTCCAGCGTGGGACCGTCGAGGTGCAGGTACTCCCGGAGCTCCTCCGCCCGTTGCTCCGGCAGCACCCTGAGTACATCGCGTGCCCGGCGCATCACCCACACCACCAAGACGTTGGTGTAGGAGTTGTTGTTGATGCCGCCCTTCTCGGCGCCCGGGTAGGAGTCGTGGTATTCGTCCGGTCCCATCACACCCCTGATCTCGTACCGGTCCAGGGTCCGGCTGTAGGTGGTCAGGCTGGCCAGGAAGCGGGCGATGTCCAG
>DATCXL010000065.1:0-2327 GCA_036565825.1 Mycobacteriales bacterium | reverse complement strand
GCCCGGTAGCCAAGGGTGAGAACCAGTTCGTGGACGTCCTGCGCGAGGCGTCGGTTCGTCACCGCGAACCAGACCGCTCCGGCCTCACCCACGTGTCCGTTGGTGTCGAGCAGTCCGGCGAGCAGCGCACGCCGCTGTTGCTCGGACGCCCGAAGGTACTGCGATGGGATGTGGCCGTTGTCGAGGACACCCATCGACCGGAGAACGGTCCGCGAGATGCCCTGGTGGTCACGTTCCGCACGGTCCGGGCGAGTGGACCGCGGCACCGGGGCGGCCGGGGTGGCCCGGGCGGCGGCCGAGTCGCCGCCTGCCAGCCAGGCACCCAACAGGTAGGGAGCAAGCGGGAGGTCCCGCTCGGGAAGTTGGTACGAGGCGGCGACCCGTACCGAATGGTTCCATCGCCGGTCCGCCGGCCCGCAGCGCAGGGTGGCCGCGATGTCGGCTGTCGTCACGACACCGGCACGCCGCGCGGCCCGGGCCGTGGTCCGCCACTGGTGCGCCTCGTCGGCGATGATCACGGTGCCGTCGGAGAACTCCACCTCGTAGCAGGGCCGACCGTGCATCACCTCGGTGGCGGCGAGCACCCTGGTCGGTTTCCCGTCGGCACCGATCAGGTGGTCACCGACCCGGACCTCGCCCATGGTGGTCCAGCCCGACGGGGTGGCCAGGGGTGTGTCGAGGGCAAGCGCCTTACCGATCGCCGGTCTCGCGGCGACGATGACCATCTGTCCCGAGTGCAGGCCGTTGGTGATCTGGTCCAGTTCGGAGAACCCGGTCGGCACCCCGATGCTGGCACCGCCGCGCGAGGAGATCGCGTCGATCTCGTCCATGGTGCCCTGCAGCAACTCTTCGAGGCGCACGTAGTCCTCGGACATCCGGTGCTCGGTGACGTCGTAGATCGCGGCCTGGGCCCGGTCCACCACCTCGTCCACGTTGCCGCCCTGGCCGGCTGCGGCACCGTAGCCAAGGTGCACGATCCGGGTGCCGGCCTCGACCAGTCGGCGCAGCACCGCGCGTTCGGCCACGATCTGCGCGTAGTAGCCGGCGTTGGCCGCGGTGGGCACCGAGGAGATCAGGGTGTGCAGGTACGGCGCTCCGCCGACCCGCATGAGTTGTCCGCTCCGGGTCAGTTCGGCCGACACCGCGACCGGGTCGGCCGGCTCGCCGCGCCCGTACAGGTTGAGGACCGTGTCGTAGATGACCTGGTGGGCCGGTCGGTAGAAGTCGGTCGAACGCAGCACCTCGACCACGTCGGCGATCGCGTCCTTGGACAGCAGCATGCCGCCGAGTACGGACTGTTCGGCCGCGATGTCCTGCGGGGGTTGCCGCTCGAACTCGGCCGGTGGCCTGCCGACCTCGTCGGTGATCGCCACCCGGACACCCCCTCCGTGAGACTCCGTGGGCGCCAGGCCCGTGCGGTCGGACCGGTCGCGGCACCGCCGGACGGCGTCGGCCGGGCGGCACCGTCATGCCCGCTGTCGTACCGCGCCGGTACGACAGGAACGAGGCCGTCCTGTGGTCGTCAGAGCAACCCCAAGAGGTTAGGAGCGGGGTCGGCACGGAGACAAACGAGCCTGTGCACAGCCCTGTGCACAGCCTGTGGACAACCTGTGGAAAAGCCCCGTCATCCTGTGTGGACCGTGTGCACAACCTGGGGATCGGACCCACCGGGAAGGGTGATTTTGGCGACTCGGCGAGCGTGATCGGTCGTCCCCAGCCTGTGGATAACAAAAAATCCTCGGACCGATCGCCCTCCACACTTAGGCATGAACTTCGTTAGCGTGACAAACCAAGCGTCGGCACCCCACAGAACACGGAGCGGCCGGTGACCGGCGGCGAGGTCGCCGCGGAGCACGCCCCACCTCCGCTGTGGCGGAACCGGGACTTCCAACTCCTGTTCGCCGGCTCGCTGACCTCGGTGGTCGGCTCGGAGATCGCCGCGATCGCCTACCCCCTGCTGGTGCTCGCGGTCACCGGATCTCCCGCCCAGGCCGGCCTGGTCGCCTTCGCCGAAACCGCCGCCGCGGTGCTGGTCGGGTTACCGGCCGGGGCGCTGGTGGACCGCTGGAACAAACGCGCGGTCATGGTGACCACCGACGGGCTGCGACTGGTCGCGGCCGGTTCGATCCCACTGGCGCTGGCCGCCGACCGGCTCACTCTGGCCCAGATCGTGGCGGTGGCCGCGGTCACCGGCGCGGCCGGTTCGTTCTTCTACCCGGCCCGGATGGTGGCGGTACGCCGGACCGTGCCGCCCGACCAACTACCGGCCGCGTTATCCCAGAACCAGGCTCGGGTCGCCATCGGCTCACTGGTCGGCCCGTCGGTCG
>DATCXL010000055.1:0-7394 GCA_036565825.1 Mycobacteriales bacterium | reverse complement strand
ACAGCCGCCACGGTCACCGCCGCGTGCCTGGCCGGCCGAGTTCACCTACCGCACTACCGCGGCCGGGCCGGACTGCCCGGACCAGCCCAGGCCGCCGAACACGCCGTGCGGGTGGCCACCGGGCTCACCCACGTGGACGCGGTCGCTGTCGAGGGGGTGGAGCAGGTCGCCACCATGGCACTGGTGCGACTACGTGCCGGCGGCCGGCGGCTGGCCGTACCGGTCCGGACGGTGTCCACAGGCCCCCCACGCCCAACCGCCTGCGCTGGCTGCACCCTGGACACCCCAACGTCGTATGTCACAGGTACGCCCTACCCGCTGCCCCGGTAACACGTAGCCCCGCACTGCGACCTGCCACACACGTGGCCTACCCCGAAACCATGACAGGGCCGGTGTAGGGATCGGACCGGTCGTTGAACTGCCGTCAACGGTTTTCCGGATAACCCAGATAGGGAGCCGACACGTCGTCGAGGGCGGCCCGGATCTCCTGCGGCAGCACCACTCCCTCGGCGGCCAGCGAGCCGGCCAACTGCCCCACGGTACGAGCGCCCACGATCGGTGCGGTCACCCCAGGACGGTCCCGAACCCAGGCCAACGCGACAGCCAGCGGTGAGGTTCCCAACCCGTCGGCCGCGGTGACCACCGCCTCGACCACCCTGGCCGCCTCCTCGGTCAGATAGGGCTCGACGAACGCCTGGAACCGAGGCGAGGTCGCACGGGAGTCCGACGGTGTGCCGTGCCGGTACTTACCGGTCAGCACACCACGCCCCAGCGGCGACCACGGCAACAAACCCACCCCGGCGTCCAGGCAGGCCGGGACCACCTCGCGCTCGACACCCCGCTCCACCAGCGAGTACTCCATCTGCGAGGACACCACCCGGGCGCGCCCCGGCCAGGCCCGCTGCCAGGCAGCCGCCCACGCGGTCTGCCAACCGGTGAAGTTCGACACGCCGACATAGCGCACACGGCCGCTGGACACCGCGTGGTCCAACGCGGCCAGTGTCTCCTCCAACGGCACCTCGTTGTCCCACGCATGCAACTGCCACAGGTCGACGTAGTCGGTCTGCAACCGGGCCAGCGACGCGTCCAACGCGGCGAGCAGGTGGCCTCGGCTCGAACCGGCACCCATCGGACCCGGGCCGGTACGGCCGAACGCCTTGGTCGCCACGACCATCTCCGCACGCGGCACAACGTCACGAAGCAACCGACCCAACACCCGCTCACTCTGCCCGTCGACGTACACGTCGGCGGTGTCGACCAGGGTGCCTCCGGCGTCACGGAACGCGGTGAGCTGCGCCGCGGCGTCGTCCTCGTCGGTGTCACGGCCCCAGGTCATCGTGCCCAGGCCGAGCCGCGAAACCACCAGACCGCTTTGCCCCAGTGCGCGCTGCTGCATGCGCGGAAACCTACCCGGCTCGTCGATCGTCTCCTCTACGGCGCGCGTAGTGTTGCGCCGCACACCGAAGGGGACAGCAGATGCGGCTGGGACTCAACCTCGGATACTGGGGCGCCGGCAACGACCACGAGAACCTCGCCCTGGCACAGGAGGCCGACCGACTGGGCTACTCGGTGGTGTGGGCCGCCGAAGCCTACGGCTCCGACGCGGTCACCGTGCTGACCTGGGTCGCCGCGCAGACCACGCACGTCGACGTGGGAACCGCGGTCATGCAGATACCGGCCCGCACACCGACAGCCACGGCCATGACCGCCGCCACCCTGGACACCCTGTCCGGTGGCCGGTTCCGGTTGGGTCTGGGCGTGTCCGGCCCACAGGTCTCCGAGGGATGGCACGGCGTACGGTTCGCCAAACCGCTGGGGCGGACCCGCGAGTACGTCGACATCGTCAGGATGGCGCTGCGCCGCGAACGGGTGCGATACCAGGGAGAACACTTCACCCTGCCGTTGCCCGACGGACCCGGTAAGCCGCTCAAGCTGACCGTGCATCCGGCCCGCGAGACCCTGCCGATCTACCTGGCCGCGGTCGGACCACGCAACATCGAGTTGGCCGGCCAGATCGCCGACGGCTGGTTGGCGATCTTCTTCTCTCCGGAACACAGTGGACCCTCGCTGGCCGCCCTACAGGCCGGACGGCGCCGCGCCGGGCGTGACCTCGACGGCTTCGACGTGGTCGCCACCGTGCCGGTTGTCTTCGGAGACGACCCGCAGGCGGCCGCCGACCCCGTTCGCGGCTACGCCGCCCTGTACGTCGGCGGCATGGGCAGCCGCGAGCAGAACTTCTACAACGCCCTGGCCCGTCGGATGGGCTACGAGCAGGCCGCCGAACAGATCCAGGAACGCTACCTGGCCAGGGACTACGCCGGCGCGATGGCTGCGGTACCGTTCGGCTTCCTCGACTCCACCTGTCTGCTCGGATCGGTCAGCCGGGTCGCGGAACGGATGCGCGCATACGCTGACGCGGGCGTGACCACCCTCGCCCTGTCGCCGCACGGCACCCTCGAACAACGAACCGCCGCGCTGCACGCCGCCCAACAAGCCCTGGAGTTGTCCGGAGCAGGTGGCTGATCCACCCACCTGACAGTGGGGCAGTCCAACTTCGGGAGCCCAGGGCTCTTCCACCACCACATCACCCGCCGAGGAGAGGACTCCTCTTGAGGCCCTACCCCAGCCCCGCAGGTGCCCTCCCCCTCCCGCAGCCCGGCGCCAGGAACGTTGTCCACAGTCCGCGGCCCACCACGAGGTCAGTCACCACCGCACACGACAACGTTCGGAGCATCCCGGCGAGGCCCCGGTGAGGTCCCGGTGAACCTGTTCCAGGGCGCGGTCCTGGGCATCGTGCAGGGTCTGACCGAGTTCCTACCGATCTCCAGCACCGCACACCTGCGAATCGTCCCCGCACTGGCCGGCTGGCCCGACCCCGGTGCGGCGTTCACCGCCGTGGTCCAACTCGGCACGATGCTCGCCATCCTGCTCTACTTCTGGCGAGAGATCCTGCACATCAGCGTGGCCTGGACACGGGGCTTCACCGACCGCGAGGTCCGTTCCAGCCTGGAATGCCGCATCGGCTGGTACGTCCTGTTCGCCACCATCCCGATCGGGGTGTTCGGTCTGGTCTTCGCCGACCAGATCGAGACCGGTGCACGCAACCTGTGGCTCATCGCCAGCACGCTGATCGTGCTGGGTCTGGTGCTGTTGGCCGCCGACCGCACCGGGGCGCGTGACCGGGTCGAAGAACAGATCCGACTACGTGACGGGCTGGTCGTCGGCCTGGCCCAGGCCACCGCACTGGTACCCGGCGTGTCCCGGTCGGGTGCGACGATCACCGCCGGGTTGTTCGTGGGCCTGGAGCGGGAGGCCGCGGCCCGCTTCTCGTTCCTGCTGTCGGTGCCCGCCGTGGTGCTGTCCGGACTGTTCGAACTACGCAAGGTCGGCGCCCACGGTGGACCAGGTATCGCCGTGACGGTGCTGGCAACGATCCTCGCCTTCGCCGTCGGGCTGGCCTCCATCCACTGGCTGCTGCGGTACCTGACCCGGCACAGCACGGTCGTGTTCGTCGGCTACCGGGTGGCCCTGGGCGCGGTACTGCTGGTCCTGCTCGGCAGCGGACTGGTCAGTGCGACGTGATGCTGATCCCACCGCCGGAACATTCGGCCGCGGGTACCTCCACCCGGACCGCATGCCGGCCCAACACACCGGCCAACGGCTCACCAACACCCGCGGCGGTACTGCACACCACCAGCTCGACCAGTTCGGTGGGCAACCAGCGCACCGCCACCGCCAACAGTTCCACCTCGGTCGAGTCGGCCCGGTCCACGTTGTCGAAGACGACGACGCTGTGACCGACCGTGGCACCCCAGGCGTGTAACAGGTCCACCAACCCGTGTGCGATTCGCGACGTCTCCAGGCGGGAGTACCGCTGCCCCTGCATGGGCGGACCGGAGAACGCCAGGTCCTCACCGGGCAACCCCACCGGCGCCCACAGCTCTGGTGCCAGGGTGAACAGTTCGATGCCGTGCGCACGCACCGCCGCGGGATCCTCCACGCACAACGTCGGAACGATCTGACGGACCAGATCGGCGGTGCCCGCGAACGCCCCACGGCCGGCATCACTGTCGACCACGTGGACGGGGGTGGCGGCGCCGATGTCGCCGAGTGCGGCCGCCCGCCGGGCGCCTGGATGCGGCCCTACGAGCCACCGGTGACGCACCACGTGTCCCTCTCCTCGGATACGAGCCATGACCAACGCGGCATCCAGGGACACGGGGCCGGCCGCGGGCCGACTCAGCCTAGACCGGCACACCGAGGCTAGTCACTGAATTCTGATCGGTTCATCACAGCACGTATCCGATCCTGTGCTGCCGAGGGTCGGTAGTCGGGGCGTTTGCCCACCAGAAGCCAACCGGCCCACGGCGGTCGAACCGTGCGCATAGAGTGGCCCGGTGACAACCGTCCTGCTCGTGCGCCACGGGTTGACCACCGCGACCGGCAGCACCCTGTCCGGCCACACCCCCGGCTGTCACCTCGACGAACGCGGTCAGGCGCAGGCCATCGACCTGGCACACCGGTTGCTGCCGGTACCACTGGCGGCCGTGGTCACCAGCCCGCTGGAACGCTGCCAGGAGACCGCCGCGGCACTGACCGACGGGCGCACGGGGATGGCCGCCCAGATCGACGAGCGGGTCGTCGAGGTACGTTACGGCGACTGGACCGGCCGATCACTGAAGGAACTCGCCCGCGAACCCCTGTGGAAGGTCGTCCAACAGCACCCGTCAGCGGCGGTGTTCCCCGGCCCGGAAGGTGAGTCCCTGGCCGGCACCCAGGCCAGAGCCGTCGCGGCCGTTCGGGACTGGAACACCCGGTTGGGCCCCGAGGCGACCTACGCAGTGTGCAGCCACGGTGACGTCATCAAGGCCATCCTCGCCGACGCTCTGGGGATGCACCTGGACCAGTTCCAACGCATCGTGGTGAACCCCTGCTCGGTGTCGGTGGTGACATACACCGACACCCGCCCGTTCGTGGTGCGGGTCAACGACAACGGGGCGTCAGTCATTGACCTGATGCCACCCGCCCGCCGCCGCAGGTCCCGACGCGCCAGCGGCGACGCGGTGGTGGGCGGCGGAGCCGGCGCGACCGCGTAGGGTCAGGGTCATGGCACGTCAGGTGTACCTCTTCGAGCAGCCGGAGCGGTTCGTCGCCGGCACCGTCGGTGAACCGGGCGAGCGCACGTTCTACCTCCAGGCCACCGGTGGTGGACGCACAGTGAGCGTCGCCCTGGAAAAGTTGCAGGTGTCGCTGCTCGCCGACCGGTTGGAAGAGTTACTGGAAGAGGTCCAACGCCGACTCGGCGTACAGATGCCCGCGCAGGGGCAGGTGGAAGATCTCGGACCGTTGGACATGCCGGTCGATGAGGAGTTCCGGGTCGGCGCGATGGGCCTGGCCTGGGACGCCGACGACGGCGTGGTGGTGGTCGAGGCGCAGGCCCAGGGCGAGGAGCCCACCGACGAGTCGACCATCCTTGAGGACGTGGAGGAGGGCCCGGACGTGCTACGGGTGAAGATCACCCCACAGGACGCGCGGGAGTTCGTGAACCGCGCGCGCAGGGTCGTCGCCGCCGGCCGGCCGCCGTGCCCGTTGTGCGGTCTGCCGCTGGAGCCGGCCGGCCACATCTGCCCGCGCCAGAACGGCTACCGTCGCTGATACGCCACGACCGTGACCGATCTGGTACCCCCCCGACCCGACGGCGAGCCCGCCGCGCCCGGTGACCCCGGGCTCGACGTGCTGGCCCTGCTGCGCCTCGGGGAACTCACGGTCGAGGGCCGACTCATCGACGCCAGCAACGCCACCCTGTACTGCTCCATCACCCACCAGGACCTGCGGGCCGGCTGTGTGTACAAACCCGTTCGCGGTGAACGGCCGCTGTGGGACTTTCCAGACGGCACACTGGCCGGGCGGGAAGCCGCCGCCTACCTGATGTCGCAGGCCACCGGTTGGAACATCGTGCCGCCCACGGTGCTACGGGACGGACCGTTCGGACCGGGCATGGTGCAGTTGTGGATCGACGCGGACGAGTCGGTGGACCTACGCCGACTGGTACGCGCCGGGGGCGCGGCGCTACGCCGCATGGCCGTCTTCGACGCGGTGGTCAACAACGCCGACCGCAAGGGTGTGCATCTCATCCCACTGCCCGACGGGCACGTGTACGGGGTGGACCACGGCGTGTGTTTCTCCGTCGAACCGAAGCTGCGCACCGTGCTGTGGGGATGGGCCGGACAGGTACTGACCGACGAGGCGACCGACATGCTGTCCCGGTTGCGCGCCGAGTTGGAGGGCGGGTTGGGGGAGTCCCTGGCCGACCTGCTGACCACCCGTGAGGTCAACGCGACAATCCGTCGGGTCGAGGCACTACTGTCCGCCCGGCGTCACCCCGAGCCCAGTGGCGACTGGCCGGCCGTACCCTGGCCGCCGTTCTGACCGCACCCGGCCCGTCCACGAGCAGGAGCGGTGATGGGACAGAACAACTAGTTCACCCTGCGGGCGGTCACCATCATCCCGATCGCGCGCAGCGTTCCCTCGCTGATCCTGCGGCACTCCACCCGACGGGCGGACTCCACCAGCGCCCCGACAGCCCTGTCGTCGAGCCCCCAGACACCACCGGGCGGAGCGAGCATCCGCCACAACGCCTCGGTGTCGGTACCGGACTCCACCACCGCCCCGGCACCGGACAACGCCGCGAGCATGGCCCTACCAGTGTGCAGCGGCGTCTGGGCCGCCACCCCGCGTTCCCGCTCCCAGCGGCTGACCGGATCCTCATCCGGGTCGATGGCGGTGACCCCGTCAGGCAGGGCCAGCGCACCGGAGGCCACCAACAGTCCAAGGGTGTCGTACAGGAACCCCGCCGTGGCCGCGTCGGCGCGCTCCCGGGCGAACTCCTCGAGCACCACCAGGCCGCCGGTTCGCACCAACTCCAGGGCGTGGCCGACCGTACCGCCCAGGTCGGCAATGTGGTGTAGCGAGCGGGTGAACAGAACAACGTCATACCGGTGCTCTGTCGACACCTCGCCGATGTCGGCGTGCACCACCTCCACGCCGCGCGCCGCGGCGGCCACACACGCGTCGATGTCCGGGTCCACGCCGAGGACCCGGTACCCGAGCGCACCCAGCGCCCGGGCCAGCGCGCCACGCCCGCAGCCGACCTCCAACACCCGGGCCGGTGGCGGTGGCAGCACCGGGGCCAACCGGGCCAGGGTGTGCTCGACCGCCAACTGGTCCACCTCGAACATTCGGCCACCTCGGGGGTGTCTGGGACCGACCTGACTCTGTGGTCCGTCCGCACAGTCGGGCAGAAACAGCCCCGGTTGGGGGAACGCACAGGATCGCACAGTGAGTATCCACACCCCGGATCCAGGTAACGCCTACCGTCCGTCCCGGCGGGTGGA
>DATCXL010000039.1:0-2581 GCA_036565825.1 Mycobacteriales bacterium | reverse complement strand
CTCGGCCCCACCGGGAAAACCGGGCGCACCCGACGCGGCACCCCGCTCCGGTGGACCACGCGCCCCAGGTGGACCGGGCGGGTTCAGCGGACCCGGTGGGTTCGGACCGCGGCCGGCGGCCGTACGTCAGCGCGCCGACGCCACCACGCTGGCCTGCCTGTACGTGACCATCCTGTTGATCCTGCCCTCCCGGCTGGTGTTGGCCGGACTCTCGTTCAACCTGACGCCCGCGCTGCTGTTCGGGCTCGGGCTGGGCATGTGGTGGTTCTGCGCCCAACTGGTCAGCAACCTGGGCGCGGCCAAGGGTCGGACCGCGGTGCGCACCGCGTTGTTCCTGTTCCTCGCCGCGAACGTGGCGACCTACGGCTACGCCACCTACTCGTGGATGCCCGGTGACGAACTGCGTAACGCCGACCGGAGTTTCATCACCATCGTCGGGGTGATCATGGTCGGCATCATGGTCTGCGACGGGGTGTCGGGCCTGGACCGGCTGGACACCCTGCTGCGGACCATCGTGGTCATCACCTCGGTGGTTGCGGGGATCGGACTGCTCCAGTTCTTCTTCGGCCTGGACCTGGCCAAACACCTGGCCCTGCCCGGTCTGCACCCGGTGGCGCCGCTGAACTTCATCCTGGAGCGGTCCATCTTCCGCCGACCGGCGGGCACCACCGGGCATCCCATCGAGTTCGGTGTGGTCATGGCGATGGTGCTTCCCATCGCGGTGCACTACGCGTTCCGCGCGCTCGACCGGGGTGAACCCACCAGGCGTTACTGGGTGGCGGTGACGATGATCGGCATGAGCGCGATGGTGTCGCTGTCCCGCTCGGCGATCCTCGGCCTGATCGTGGCCGGGTTGGTGCTGCTGCCGACCTGGCCGGCCCGACGCAGGGTTCGTGCGGTGATCGTGGTTGGCGTCTTCACCGTCTGCATGCGACTCGTCGTGCCGGGCCTGGTCGGCACCCTGCTCAGCCTGTTCACGCACCTGAGCGACGACCCGAGCGTGCAGGGCCGTACCGACGACTACGAACTGGTCGGCCGGTTGTTCGCCGAACGTCCGATCCTCGGACGCGGCTTCGGCACCCTGCTGCCAGAACGCTACGGAACTCTGGACAACCAGTATCTCGGTTCCCTGGTGGAGACCGGTCTGGTCGGCCTGGTCGCCCTGACGGTGCTGCTGTTCACCGGCGTGTTCGCCGCCCGTGCGGCCCGCCGGGCCACCACCGACGTGCACCTGCGCGACCTCGCCCAGTCTCTGGTGGCCAGTGTGGTGGTGCTGGTCGCCGGATACGCCACCTACGACGCGCTGGGCTTTGACATGTCCACCGCACTGACCTTCGTACTGCTCGGCTGTATCGGCGCGCTGTGCCGCCACGTTCCGAGGCCTTCATGATCACCGTTGGAGTGGTGACCCACCGCAGCGCCGACGTGCTACCCGGGCTGCTCGACTCACTGCCACAGGGGCTGGCCGGCGTGCCGGACTGGCGACTGGTGGTCGCCGACAACGCGTCGACAGACGGTTCGGTCGAACTCGTTCGCCGACGGGTACCCGAGGCGGTGGTGATCCAGACCGGCGGCAACCGCGGCTACGCAGCCGGGGTGAACGCCTGCGCCGCGGCCGATCCGCGGGCACGGGCACTGCTGTTACTCAACCCGGACGTACGGCTGCGGCGCGGTGCGGTGGCCGCGATGCTGGCGGAAGGCGCCACGCCGGGGACCGGCATCGTGGTGCCGCGCCTGGTCGATGTTGACGGTCGGCTCGCGCACTCGTTGCGCCGCCGGCCCACGATCGGTCGGGCACTGGGTGAGGCGCTGTTCGGTGGCCGACGGGCTGGCCGGTTCGCCGCCCTGTCCGAGGTGGTCACCGACCCGGCCGCCTACACCCGGCCGGCCACCTGCGACTGGGCGACGGGCGCGGTGATGCTGGTGACCCGTGGGTGCCTGGACGCCGTCGGTGACTGGGACGAGTCGTTCTTCCTGTACTCCGAGGAGACCGACTTCGCCCTGCGGGCCGCCGACGCCGGATTCGTACTGCGGCTGGCCCCGACCGCCGAGGCGGTACACGTCGGCGGCGAGGTGCACACCTCACCCCGGTTGTGGGCGTTGCTCACCGCGAACCGGGTGCGGCTGTTCGCCCGCCGGACCGGTCCCGTGCGCGGTGCGGCGTTCTGGTCGGCGGTGTTGGTGGGCGAGGGGCTGCGGGCCGCGCGCGGCGGTCGGTCGGCGACCACGCACCGGGCCGCGCTGGGCATGCTGCTGCGGCAACGTCGAAACATCCTGGGGGGACGATGCGTGGACTTCTCGCCGTAGTCGGGCTGCTGGTCGCGGTACCGGGCGTGCTGGCCGGGCTACACCTTGGCACCCTGGCGGTGGCGTCCTGGTTCTACCGTGAACCGCGACCGCCCGAACCGGTGCCGCGGCTGCGGTTCCGGGTGATCGTGCCGGCGCACAACGAGGAACTCGTTATCGGCGCGACGCTGTCCGCGTTGCGTGCCGCGCTACGTCCCGGCGACCGGGTGTTGGTGGTGGCCGACCGGTGCACCGACGCGACCGGGTCGATCGCCTCGGATCTGGGCGCGCAGGT
>DATCXL010000038.1:0-3668 GCA_036565825.1 Mycobacteriales bacterium | reverse complement strand
GCCGCGCCGGCCTGGTGGGCGGCCCCACCGACGGATCCGGCGATCGGTCCGGTGATCGGTCCGGCAAGCAGCCCCGCGACCGCGCGAAGCGCCGCTGAGGGCGGCGGTGTGGGGGCGTCAGTCGCGCAGGGATGAGGCCGTACCCAGGGCGGGCGCCGGCGTGAGCAGGTCCAGGTCGGGATCGGAGGCGAGGATGCGCTCGTGTAATCGCCGGGTCGCGCTGCCCGGGCGCACCCCCAACTCGTCATCGAGCAGCCGGTACAACGCGTGGTACGTCGCTAACGCCTCGGCCTGGCGCCCACATCGGTAGAGGGCGAGCATGAGCTGACCCCACAGCCGCTCCCGCAGCCCGTACTCGGCGGTCAGCAGGGGCAGTTCGGTGACCAGGTCGGCGTGTTCACCCAGTGCCAGCCGTGCCTCGATCCGCTCCTCCACCGCGTCGAGGCGTCGGCTCTCCAGCACGCCGACCTCGGCACGTATCGCGTAGGGCACCGGTAACCCCTGCAACACCGGCCCCCGCCACAGCCGCAGGGCACGGGCGAACCGATCGGCTCCGGCGTGGTGCTGCCCCGTGGCCAACAGACCTCGACCCTGCTCCACCAGAGCGTCGAAAGCCAGCACGTCCAGACTGTCGGTGTCCGCCACCAGGGTGTACCCGACCCGGCCCGCGTGGATTCGGGGACCACCCTGGCCGGCCGGCCTCATCAGCCGGCGGAGCTCAGCCACGTGCGACCGGACGTTCGCGGCTGCCGAACGTGGCGGGCGTCCGTTCCACAACGTGTCGATGATCCAGTCGACGGGCACGGCCCGGTTGGCCCGCAGCGACAGCACGCCGAGCAGAAGACGGCTCATCCGGCGGGTTGGTACGCGGACATCGCCGCCGTCCTGGATCTCGATCGGGCCCAGAACACGCAGATCCACCGGCGTCCACCTCCGCAGCCGGCCCAGTACCGCCAACCCGTCGTGATCGCCAGGGTATGACCAGCCTCGCGTTGGTGGTGCGGAATGGCGCGACTGAGGAGCAATCTAGAGCTAATTCCGCCTTTCGGTCTAAACGGATGTCTGCTGGCTTGGCTGAGTTGACCCGGTGACCCGTCGACCGAGCAGCCCGCCGGCCAGGAACACCACGGCCAGCAGCGCCCAGCCCGGCGTGCCCAGCGCGACCACCACGCCGGTCACGAACACCGGCCCCACCACCGCACCGACCGAGAAGTGCAGGCTGAAGAACGCCAGGTAGCGCTCCCGCCGCTCGGCTGGCGCGAGGTTCATGGACAGGTGCCAGCCGCCCGCGCTGGCCAGCAACTCTCCCACCGTCAGCGCAGCCAGCCCGGCCACCAACAGCGTCCCGGCGACGAGGGGAGCGCGTGAACCGGCCAGCCCGATCAGGATGCTGGCCACCGCCATCCACCCCGCGGCGCGCAGCATCGCCGCCCCCGCGCTGGCGGTGTCTCGCACGGATCGGGACAGTCGGACCTGCAGCAGGGCGGCCATCGCGGTGTTTGCGACCAGCAACCCGCCGACCAGGGCGGCCGGTGCGCTGGTGCGGGTGGTCACCCAGACCGGAAGGCCGATGACCAGGACCACCTCGGAGAGCATCAGGACGGTCTCGCTGATCGTTATGGTCACGTATCGACGGTCCGGCCATGACTCACGTAGCCGCCAGGGAGCCCGCCCGGCCACGGTTCGACCGGGATCCGGTAGCGCCAGCACCAAGGCGCCGGCCACCGCGAACGTCGCGCCGTTGAACACCATCAGTACCTCGAAGCCGGCTCGGCTGCCCCACCCGATGGCCACCGACGCCAGAGCCGCACCCAACCCGATGCCGACGTTGCCCAACGCCTGCCGCCAGGCCATCATGCGGACCCGGTTGTCCTCGGGAAGGAGCGCGGCGATCAGGCCCTGGGTGACCGGCGCGGCGGCCCGGTCGAGCACGGTGAGCACGACGGTGAGGACCAGGAAGGTCGCGAAGGACCCCACCGCCGCGTAGGCCGCGTACCCGACCGCCCGCAACAGGTGCAGGCCGACCAGGGCGGTTCTGTTTCCCATCCGTTCGGCGGCCAGCCCGGCCGGGATCGTGGTGCCGATCGCGATCAGGGCGGCGGTGGACAGGCCGCCACCGACAGCACCAGGAGCCAACCCGACGTAACGGGTGAAGTAGATGACCGAGGCCGCCACGAAGGTGCCGGTACCAATCGTGTTCACCAACGAGGTCAGTAACAGAATCCGTTCCGGTCCGGAGAAACGAACTGCTGGGCTGTCGGTCACCAATCCTCCCGGATAGCAGGCCGGGTCAGTGTCCGGTTGCCGGCGCGGCCGGTCAACGGTGTTCGACCGAAATCAGGGGTTCCCCCAATGTCAGGACCTTTACCTCGCTGTAACACTGGCCTGGTCAAGATCCATTTCGGCCGTGGCCGGGCTGGGTTCACAGTTCCGCCGAGCAGAAAGGGGAACCTCATGGAGCGCTACGAGGACCTGGAAGGCACCCTCGGACCGATCGAGGGAATCGTCAACTGACCTGAGGCGATGCCGGGGTGGATGCCCAGACGATGGCCGCATCCACCCCGGTCCTGGATCGGCGCGGTGGCCGCGTCGGAAGGTGGGACATGCAACTCGATACCGCGTACTTCGCCCTGCGTCCGCTGATCGAGTTGGTCGCCGATCCCCAGGTGCCCCCGGCGCTGATGGCCGCGGCCCCGTTGCACTGGTCACAGGCAGGCGAGCCGACCGGTTGGTCGGCGATGAGGCCGCCACCGGCCCGGTTGCGTTCGTTGTTGGCCCGGGCGGGGTTGGTGTCCGACCCGGCCGACGTATGGGGTGCGCTGCCCGTCGAGATCGGTCGCCGGGTGTCCGACGTTATTGAGGCGGCCGAACCGGAGCCGACGCAGACACTGTGGGCAGCGCGGCTGGCGATCCTGCTCGGTTCGACCGCCCCGTCGGTCGAGCTGTTGGGTCGGATCCGGGCGGGCGCCCATCCCGCTGTGCTCGGCTGGCGTGATCTTCTTCTCGGGCGCGCCGACGGTCACCACCTCGACCCGACCCTGCCCGACGCGCTGCGGCTGGCCGTCGCGCTCAGGGCCGTTGGGGACGCGATCGCCGCCGGGGAGTCGGTGGAACCGCCGTTGTCGGTCGCGCAGGGTGTGGCCGACCAGATCGCTGCGGAAGATCCCGTCCTGGGCGCCGTCGCGGCGGCCCGGGTTGGCCGCTGGCAGGCCCCCGAGGCCGACCGGATCGAGCAGATCCGCGCACGCCTGAACTCCGCTCGGGTGCGGGCCATCCCACCACTGCGGTTCCTGCTCGACGATGCCGAGGTCGCGCTGCTGGTGGCAGCCTCCACCGCTGCCGGTATCGAACCGGGTGTCGGATATGCCTGGGCGCAGGCCGCTGTGGCGCTCGACCCGTCCGGAGCGGAAACCCTGCTGGTCGCCGGTGATCTGGCCCGGGCCGCCGGGCGGTTGACCGAGGCGCGCGGGTTCTACCGTCGGTGCGTTCGCCACGGGTTGGCCGAGCGCGAGCGGGCGCTGTCCGGTCTGCTCGACCTGGGTCGGGACCTGCCGGCGGTGGTGGTGGACCTGTTCAGCCTGACCGTCTCCGACACTGGCGACCGGCGGCGGTGTCTGGCCGGGCATGCCGACACGCTGGCGGCCGGTCCGGTCGCCGACGCCGTGGCC
>DATCXL010000012.1:0-4890 GCA_036565825.1 Mycobacteriales bacterium | reverse complement strand
CTCAAGTGAGTAGTGCCCGCAGTTGTGCGAGCGTGCCTCGGTATGCGTTGCAGTCGGTGTGCCCGGACGCGCCGGGGCAGTCAACGTTGGATCCGTACTGCCAGATGGACGGCGTGACCCCGCCGTACGACGTCCAGCCCCGCCCCGAATCGCCGCCGCGGGTGGCGTACACCCCCGACGGGGAGCCGTCGGGGTTGGTGCCGTAATCCGACGCGACGAGCGGGCAGTGCAGTACCCGCAGGTCGGGTGAGCCGAGATGCCCGGACCAGATCCAGCGGGGCAGGTACACGGCCAGCACCCGGGAGTCGACGGCATGCCAGCGGTCGGCGAACTGGCGCACGTCATCCCAGCGCGGCCACAAGCCGTTGGTGACCAGCTCCGGGTACCGCTCGACGTCGAGCATCGCCCACACCGCGCCCGCCCCGTCCAGGGTGCGGCGCAGGTAGTCGACCTGCCGGTTGATCGACGCCTGATCGCCACGGACGAGGTTGTGGTAGCCGCCGATCGTGGTGAAGCCGGCAGCTTTGGCGCCGCGGGCCATGTCGCCGAAATGCCGCGTCGTCGGGTTGTAGCCGGCCGGGTCGCCGTAGGTGGCGCGCAGACACAGCACCGGCGAGGTCGCCTCACGGATCGCAGCCCAGTCCAGCTCGCCCTTGGTGCGGTCCCAGTCGTGATGGGACAAGTCCACGTAGAGGGTGCTCATCAGACGGCCCGCCTTACGCGCATCAGCGCCTTGATCCCGCCACCGATGTAAAACCAGGCCGTGCCGGTGGCGCCGGCGCCCCGGAAGTGCTGCCACACGTAGGTGTAGGACTGGCCGGGGGTCAGTCCGGTCACCATCGTCGAGTAGCGCAGCCGGGTGGCCTCCGTGTTAGTGGTGGGCAGCACCGGGATCGCCGACTCCGGCACCAGCCCGCCGCCGTTGTTGTCCTTCAAACACCAGTACGTGCCGAAAACTCCGGTCGCTGCGGTGACGCCGGTGGTGGCGGCCATGCCCTCCAGCTCCACCCACACCGCGCCCGACGACGGGGCGGTGAAGGTGACCGTCAGGTTGGCGTCGATGTCCGCGCGGGAGTTGGCCGTATTCGACTTGACCACATAGGCGACGCCGACGCCGTACCACGTCTCGGCGAGCACGATGGACGCCCTGGAAAGATCCGCGTCGACACGCTGCAGCTGCGCCTCCGTGGCCTCCGCCAGCCCCTGGCCGAGCGCGGCGCCGTTCGGCGGATCCGTCAGCTCAGGGTACGGCAGTGCGTATACCGGCGTAGTGGCCATCAGTACACTCCGATCTGTCGTTGAGTGGGCCAGCGGGGGCTGCGCGCGGCGCCTACCATGAGGGAGCCGACAGATAGGGAGGCCCCAATGCGAGTAGGTCGCGCCGGTGCCGCGATCCTCAGCGTCGTCGCACTCGGTGTCACACTGACCGCCGAGCCGACCAGCGCGCGAGCCCCCGACACTTTCGGCGACGGCACGTGGTCGGTCGGCGTCCAAATCCCGCCCGGCATATACGTGTCCCCGCCGCTAGCCGGGCCGTGCCACTGGCGGCTACGCACTGGGGCGACAGAGCTCGCGGACACGAGCGCATCGGGGCAGCTGGAGGTGTCGCTGCGGGCCGGCGACCAGTTCTCGGTAGCCGGCTGCGGGGCGTGGACCCGGATCATCTAAAACCCGACCACAGCCAGGGTGCGATCGCTGAAAAAGCACTCCGTACCGCTGCCCGCCGAATATTTGGCCCGGAAGGTCGTCGAGCCCGGGTTGAGCCCGGTCAGCGAGATGAGCCGGGTCACGCCGAGAGACACGCCAGGGCCAGCCCACAGTTTGCGGTGAGTGTCTGCGGGCAGGCTCGTCGCCCCCGAAACTGTGAAGCTCATGGCCGGATTGTCGGAGACCGCCAGCAGGTCGGCGGACAGGAACACCAGCGCCTTGCCTGAGTCGGTGATGTCCAGCGTCACCGTTGGTCCCACCGTGGCGAGGTCGGTGAACGCGACGGATGTGGTCGATTCGGTGGTGGCGATGGTGGCCGACTCCACCCGGTCGGCGAACACCTGCGCCGCCACCTGCCGCGCCAGCGTGCCGGTCATCCAGTCTATGGCCCGCGACGCGGCACCAGAGCCGGGGGCGATGAGCCGTCCGAAGATCGCCCACGTTGCGGCGCCGGCGCCGGCACCGATCAGGGTCACCACGTCGCCGGGCTGGTAGGTGAGCGCGTCCACCGCGGACAGCACCGGCAGGTTGGTCAGCGTCGTACCCCGCCACAGGATGGTGTTGGCGAACGTGTTCGGGTCCCAGGCGACGATGACGCCCTGGCCGTAGCGCATGGCGCCGTCCGCCGGGACTGGGGCCGCCAGCAGCGGCGTCAGGTCGTCCGATGCGTAGGACACTCACACCACCCCGATCAGCACGGTGGTCTGCTCCCTGGTGGACGCGGTCATGGCCCCGGCCGAGGTCAGCGGCACACTCAGCCGGTCGATGACGTGCACCTCGGATCGTCCGGGGTAGCGCACTCGCACCGGGTCGTCCGGCTCCAGCGCTGGGTTCGGCACGACACCGAAATCGACGGCGTACGGCAGGCCCAGCTCGCGGGCGAGCATCGACCGTGCGGCCGTCCGCGCCTGATCCGCCGTCGTGATGAGCGGCGAGGAGTAGAAGAGCGGCGCCTTACCGAACGGTCCATGCCAGTACGTCGGGCTGTTCGGGCTGCTGTCCACCGCCACCGCCCGCACAGGGCTCGCTGCGTCCGCGCCCTCGCCCGTGGCCACAATTGCGTTGTGGACACCCTCGCGGGTCAGCCGCCGGGACAGGAACACCAGGACTCCGTCCTGGCCGTGGCTGATCTCGGCCACCGGGCTCGACGCATCCGGCGGACTCTTGATGACCAGAATGCCCCGGTGATCCCAATACGCGATCTTGCCGAGGGAGTCCCACAGGTCGCGCAGATACCCGTAGCGGTCCTGCTCGGCGATGGTGGCCCGACCGACCTGCCGGTCCCGCACCGCCAGGTCGTCCCACTCGATGACCGCCGACGGGTAGATGTCCGTCACGAGCTGCGCGGTGATCGCGCCGAAGGTCATGGTCGCCGGGAACTGGATCGGCGCGGGCAGCCGCCCGTCCACGATGCCGGACATGCGGTCCTGTGCCTGGATGATGATCGGCCCGTCCGGGGCGTCGTCCTGCTCCGGCGTGTTGATCCGGTGATAGCCGAGGCTGACCCACTCGGTGACGCCGTTGCCGTACTGGACGCCGCGCTCGACGAACACCTCGTTGCCGTACGGCGCCAGCGGGTCTGATGCCCAGATCGGCCATAGGCTGCCCTCGGTGGTGAGCTGCAGGGCCGAGCGGACATCCGCCCGACCATTGAGCTGCACATCCCCGCCGAGGATCGGTATCACGGTCCCGGTCGGGTCGGTGCCGGTCTGGCCGGGCACCACCACCCGGGCGCGTGCCGTCATCGTGTGACTACCCCGCACAGTACGAAGGAACCGCTCGCTGACCGGCCTCATGAAGTGATCACATCCGTCGGCGAGCCGATCAGCTCCAGCACCGACGCCCACGTCGCATGCGCGGTCAGCACGTCCGCCCACGTGGCATACGTGTTGACCACCGTCTGCCAGGTGCTCGTCGCCCCGACCACATCCGGGCCGGGTGCGGCCACCTCCGTGCACTGCAGGGTGTGGATCCGCAGCATCAGGTCGGCCGTCGGCGGCACGACCTCGGTGGTGTCCCCGATCGCCACATACCCGCCGGGAACGGCCGACAGCCGCCCGGTGGCGGGCACGTGCACGAGCAGGATGTCCCCGGAGGCGGTGATCAGGTCCACTCCGTCGGACTCCTCCGGTGTGCGAGTGTTCAGCGTTAGATTCCACCGTTTCGACCCGCGCACGTCGGTCACCGCGACCGGGAAGCTGCGGCCTACCACCTCGAACGTGCCGGTCCGCGACGGACGGCGGATCTCGCCGAAATCCCTGACCTCCACCGGCCGGTTGAGGAACGGCCGCGCCACACTCTTGAGCCACACCTGCGTGAGTGCCGGTGCGATGACCCCCGTCACCTGATCGGTCTGCGCGCCGCCCACGTCATAGGCGGTCACCCGGTAGTAGTCCGCAACGTCGGCAGCGAACTCGTAGTCGTCGACGCTCGCGCCCTGCCCGGACACGGCGAGGCTGCCCGCGCCGCGCACCGTCGACCATCGCACCTGATCGGTGCTGCGCTCGACCGTCGCCGACACGGCCGAGACGGACAGCGCCGACGCGGCGACCCGCACGCGGGATAACTGCGCGTCGTAGGTGAGCGTGAGAGCCATCAGCGCCTCCCCGCTCCTGCCATAGCCTGGCGCTTGAGCTGCCGGTCACGGTCACGCACCACCCGCGTGATCCGGCCCTCCAACTGCTGGCCGTCGATCTCCACATACACGTGCGTGTCACCCTCGACGACCTGCACCGGGCTCATTGCCTGCGAGATGGTGGCGGTGCCTGTCGTAGCTGGCGAGGAGGGCTGCCCCCCCCGTAGAGCCGCCAACAGCCGCCGCACGCCCGCAGGCCCACCCGCCGCGTCAACGTCCTGCGTGGTCAACACCCACTCACCAGGAGCAAGAACCGTCCGAACTGAGTCGACACCCCGCGGCCCCGGCCCCATTACCGGGCCACCGTGGGACATGGGAATGCCGCCCACCCCGAGGTCGCTACCCTGACCCACCTTCGGTTGGACAATGATGTCGACCGTCTTGCCGTGGATCCGGTCGATCCGGGCTTGGATGTCGCGGGCCTTCCGCTTCGCCGCTTCGGTGTCCAGATCAACCGTCGGCTTCACGCTGGGAATGCCGAACAGCTTGTTGGCGAGCGTGATCGCCTCGTCCTCGGCGACACCCATCGCGTCCGCGGCCTCGAGGAA
>DATCXL010000918.1:0-3543 GCA_036565825.1 Mycobacteriales bacterium | reverse complement strand
GGTGGATGTTGCTCAGCCAGCCACCGGGCGAGGCGGTCGGGCAGCGCCCCCGGTGAGACCGCGTGCACGTCCACACCGCACACGGTACGGACCTTGGGGTGGGATTTCGGTGCTGGGACACCGGATGCCACGCCCGGGGCGCCGCTGACACGACGGCCGGGGCCGTCAACGCAGTCCGTCAACGGGGTTCGTCAACGGGGCAGCGGTGCCAGTTCCGGTGGCAACGGCACGGCCTGGTCGGTCACCGAGGCCACCACCTCACGAGCGAGGTGGTGGACCCGACGCCCTCGGGAACGCGCCACCCGGCGCAGCCGCTCGAACGCGTCGCGGGGCTTGAGCCGCTGGCGCTCGGCGAGCACACCGATGGCCTGTTCGATGATCACCCGTGCGGCCAACGCGTGTTCGAGTTGCTTCACCGCCAGACGTAACCGCTCGACCTCGTCGAGCGGTTCCTGGAGTCGCGGCGGCCGGGGTCCCGGCTCCAGCTCGTCGCTGAGCAGGTCGGCTAACACCATCGCGGAGTACAGGTCCCCGGTGTCGATACCACTACAGTCGGCGTTCTCTACCACCCAGCCTGTCGGCGTACGGTGGATGACAACGTCGCCTCCCACCGCCTGGTAGACCCCCCTCGGCGGCATCGTTCACCTCCCCGGTATCGCGGGTATTACCCGTCCCGTGTCGTACCCGTATCGTCACGCTAAGTTGCTGCCCGCAAACCCTAGTCTGGCTTGAACCCCTCCGGGGGCCCGTCAGGCAAGAAGTTTCACCAGAATGATCTGGTTCCCGCTCTGACGGTCGTTCCGACGCGCTCAGCCGGACAGCTTCGCCTTGACCTGGTCGATGCCCGGGTTGGTCAGCGCGCTTCCGTCGAGGAAGACGACGGTGGGGACCGTGCGGTTCCCACCATTGACGCCCATCACGAACTCGGCCGCCGCCTCGTCCTGCTCGATGTTCACCTCGCTGAAGGGGATGCCCTCCCGTTGCAGCATCCGCTTCAGGCGTACGCAGTAGCCGCACCACGACGTGGTGTACATGGTGAGTGCGGATGGCGCGGACTCGGCGACCATGGCCGTCCCTTCTTCGTGTTCGGGGTGCATCTTCACATAGCAACCACCTTCTCAGGGCATGGCTTCCCCTGATCGCGGTCTTTTGGCATCGTTGCCGCCCCGCCACCCTGGCCTTGGCCTGGCCCGGACCTGGCCCGCAGCGGGGACCTGCGAGGATCGACCGGTGAACGACGAGGCGGAGACGATCCTGTCCGATCTCGACCCCGAACAGCGTGAGGCAGCCCTGGCCGTCCGCGGGCCGGTGTGCGTGCTGGCCGGTGCTGGCACCGGCAAGACCCGCACCATCACCCATCGGATCGCCTACGGCGTGCGTGTCGGCGCCATCCCGGCCAGCCAGGCGTTGGCGGTCACCTTCACCTCCCGCGCGGCCGGCGAGATGCGAGGCCGGCTGCGCGCGTTGGGCGTCCCGAACGTGCAGGCCCGGACCTTCCACGCCGCGGCGTTGCGTCAACTCCGATACTTCGCCCCCCGCATCCTGGGCGGCCCCGCCCCCGACCTGGTCACCAACAAGATCGCGCTGATCGGCCAGGCCGCTGCCCGCTGTCGGCTCGGCACCGACCGGACCACCCTGCGCGACCTGGCCGGCGAGGTGGAGTGGGCCAAGTCGACCCTGGCGACTCCGGAGCAGTACCCCGGCCGGTTGGCTTCGGCCGGTCGGGTACCGCCGGTCGACGCGCAGGCCGTCGCGCGGGTCTACCAGACCTATGAGGAACTCAAGACCCGGGCCGGTCTGCTCGACTTCGAGGACCTGCTCATGGTGACCGCCTCGGGGATCGAGGAGCGCCGTGACGTCGCCGAGGAGGTACGCGCCCGGTACCGGCACTTCGTCGTCGACGAGTACCAGGACGTCACCCCGGTGCAGCAGCGACTGCTGGACGCGTGGCTGGGCGGGCGCGACGACGTGTGCGTGGTCGGGGACGCCAACCAGACCATCTACTCGTTCAGTGGAGCGTCGCCGGCACACCTGCTGGACTTTCCGCGCCGCCATCCCGGCGCCACCGTGGTCCGGCTGGAGCGGGACTACCGGTCCACCCCGCAGGTCGTCGCGTTGGCCAACCGACTCATCGGCTCGGCCCGCGGCGGGGTGGCCGGGTCGGGGCTGCGGTTGGTGGGTCAACGGCCGGCCGGTCCCGTACCGACGTTCACCGAGTACGACGACGAACCAGCCGAGGCGGCCGGAGTTGCCGCCGGCTGCGCCAAACTGGTGGCAAATGGCGTGTCGCCCAGCCAGATCGCAGTGCTGTTCAGGGTGAACGCCCAGTCGGAGAGCTACGAGCGCGCGCTGTCGGAAGTGGGCCTGGCCTACCTGCTGCGTGGGGGCGAGCGGTTCTTCGAACGGCCCGAGATCCGCGAGGCGATCATGCTGCTGCGCGGGGCGGCCCGTGCCCCGGCCCCACCTGGTCCGCTCGCCGAGGCGGTACGCGACGTGCTGGCAAGCATGGGGTGGTCCGCGCTGGCCCAGCCGCCCGGTGGTGCCGCCCGCGAACGGTGGGAGTCACTGGCCGCCCTGGTCGCGCTCGCCGAGGAACTCGCCACCGCGGTACCGATGGCCGGGCTGTCCGACCTGGCCACCGAACTGGATCAGCGTGCCGCCGCCCAACACGCGCCCACCGTGCAGGGTGTGACGCTGGCATCGCTACACGCGGCCAAGGGCCTGGAGTGGGACGCGGTGTTCCTGGTCGGCCTGACCGAGGGCACCCTGCCGATCCAGTACGCCTCCACCGACGAGCAGGTCGAGGAGGAGCGGCGACTGCTCTACGTCGGGATGACCAGAGCACGCGAACACCTGGCGCTGTCGTGGTCGCTGTCGCGGGCTCCGGGTGGACGGCGCTCCCGACGCAAGAGTCGGTTCCTCTACCCGTTGGACCCCGGGGCCAAGGCGGACCCTCTCCGCGGATCCCGGACGCAGACCACGGGTCGGCCGGCTGCCGGCAGAGGCCCGGTGCGTTGCCGGGTCTGCGGGAAGGTGGTCGTCGACGCGGCCGAGCGCAAGTTGCGCCGCTGCCAGACGTGCCCCAGCGACATGGATGAGGAGCTGTTCGAACGGCTCCGTTCCTGGCGGCGAACGCGGGCCGAGGAGCAGAAGGTGCCCGCCTACGTCGTCTTCACCGACGCGACCCTGGTGGCCATCGCCGAGGACCGGCCGGTTGACGTGCCTGGGTTGGTGGCGATCCCGGGCATCGGTCAGCGGAAACTTGACCTTTACGGCTCGGCGGTGCTGTCGTTGGTCCGGGGGGAAGACCCGTTGCCCGAAAGTTCTCCGGAAACCAGCCCATAAATGCGTTGCGCCGGTCCCGCCCGGCGACATAGCCTGCGTGACGGCGGTGCGTTGTGCCGCCCTCGGTTCAGGTCCACCGACACCATGAGGGGAGGGGAGTCCCGTGATGAGTTACACCATCGGCACGGATCTCCTCGCCCTCGCCCGGGTGCCTGGGCAGGGGTCCGTGCGTTCGGCCGCGCTCGGCGGCGGTGTGGG
>DATCXL010000904.1:0-2578 GCA_036565825.1 Mycobacteriales bacterium | reverse complement strand
ACTCCCCCGTCCATCCGTGATGCCACCGCAGCCACACCTCCGACTGCCGCCGCACCGCCCTTCCACCCCACCCGTCGAACGCGGGCAGCCCAACTCCTACGCTGAAACCGGGACATTGAGAGCTTCCTCTCTCGGTGTTCCAGACCCGGGCGGCGCTGCAACGCCGTCCGGGTCACCTTCATCACTCAGCGCACCGGTCGCCCCTCAGTAGGACGACCACGGTGAACGCGCGGTGCCGCACAAACGGGTGAACCAATCACCCCCCGCCAGTCGGAACCGGCCGCAACCGCGGCCCAACCGGTTGACGCATCGCCCAGGCCCGCGCGTACTTCAACGCCGACTTGCGGGTCAGGCCCGACTGCCGGGCGAGTTCGCCGACCAGGGAGGCGAACTCACCCGGCAACCGGTCTCCTTCGCCCAGGACTGGAACCCGAGCCGGGGGCACCCTCTCGGCGAGCAGTTGCTCCAACCGCTCCCTGCCCCGCCCCCGCGAATCACCCACATCAGCCACGTCGGTGGCCACGCCAAGACGAGGAGCCACCGCCGACGCCCGAGGTGGTCGGGACGACCCAGATGGCTGGGCCGGCCGAGACGGCTGAGATGACCTCGACGTACGAACCGGCATACGTGGACGGACAGCCGGGACAGCCGACGTGGCCAGGACGGTCGGGGTACCGGTGGCCGACGGGTCGAACGACGAGAACCCGTGAGGGCTGGCAACCCCCACGTCCTCACCGGCAGTCTCGCCCCCCGGTATGACAGTTTCCGCGACCCCCACCGCGGAGGCCGCCGGCACCAGGTCGCCCGGTTGGGCACCGCGACGGCCGACGCGTACTTGCTCGCCCAGTGCCGCACGTTCGGCCCGTGCCGCGATCGCTTCTCGGCGGTCAGCCTCACGTCGCGCCCGACGTTCCTTGCGCCGCTCCCGCTTCGCCGCCCGCACACTGTCGAGGTGCGCCAGCGCCGCCGGGACGGTCGGCTCAACGCCCTCGGGTGGGTAGTTGATCCACGCCAACGCCGCCAGCACCGTCGAGGGCATCGCGGTCACCCACCGCGGCCCGAACGGCGGGTACCGGCGCCGGACGTACTCCGGCCCGGCGTGGGCGAGCTGGTCGAGGAAGGTGTGGAAGATCGCAATCCCGGCCACCGACAGGAACGCCAGGTACATACCGGCCGCCGCACCGTGCGACCCCTCCCCCTCGGCGAAGTTCGCCGCCGCCGAGGCCCCGGTCGCACCCCACACCATCACATAGCAGCGCACCGGAGACCTCTGGCGTAGCACCGACCGGCCGGCCAGGAACGCGAACGCCGCGGCCACCCCGTCGAGGGTCACCGGCACGATGTACTGCCGCCAGTTCTGCCCGTCCGGCCCGCCCCACCCGAGCGTGTGCCGGGCGAAGGCGGTCAACCCGTTGAACGAGCCGACGACCACCGCGGCGTACACGGTCAGCCCGGCGACCAGGGCGGCGGAGAACAGGGTCCGGTCCTTCCACCGTGCCCGCCTGCCCGCAGGCGTCTCTCCCCCAGCCCGGCGGGTGCCCAGCCGGTATCCGGCCGCCCCGACCAGAGGGCCGGCCAGCACCGCGACGACCAACACGACAGCCCACGTCGGGGCCTGTATCCACGACACTCCCGTGTCCTCTCACTTCGGCCCCCGCCGCACCCCGGCTGTACCGTGGGCAACGAGGCAGGGGTTGCTGCTCCGGACTCACCAGCCCCGGCCGGCGGCTCCTATCCGCCGCCGGGGCACCTTTCTCAAGCCCCCGATTGCCTGCCCGGGTCAGGCACCGCGGCGGCTCAGGTACTCGTCCAGCGCCTGGTTCAGCGCGGCCTGAACGGTCGTCCGGTGGTGCTGCACGAACTCGTAGAACCGGTCGTTGAGATCGGCGTCCAGCCGGCTGGAGAAATTCACCATCACCGTGTCGCCGTGCTTGGGCGGCGGCATCGGCAGGTCCGACTCGGCCACCGCGGAGGGCCGCGAGGACTGCGCGACCCGTCGTGCTCGCCGCTTGAGCGGCTGTGCCTTCACCGCCGGCGCCGGCAGTGCCGACGGCTCCGTTGGCTCCGGTGGCGTCACGGTCAGATCTTCGGCCGGTTCGGTCACGGGCTGGCTGCTTCCTTCGGTCGTCGTGCGCGGTTCTGGCGTCTCGTCTGGATCCGGTGTCTGAGAAACAGGCCGAGCGGTTCCGGTCAGCGATTCGGGGTTGGGCCGTAGCTGTGAGGCGCTGCTCGGGCGTACGAAGCTCGGACGCGGACGTCGGGTCGGACTCGTCATGACACTTCCTTGATCAGCCGAAGGCCCAGCGCGTCGTAGACCTCGGCGAGCTCGCGTGACCGGGCGTCCCGGTAGGCATGCGGCGGCAGCCCCTGGTCCTCCGCGGTGGTGCCCTTCGATGCGGCCGGGATGAACGGCTCCCACACCAGCCCGGGGAAGAGCTCCCCGATGCCGTTGACGTGGAAGTTGTGCGCCTCGATGTTGCGTCGCATCCCGACGATGACTCCGGCGACACGTAGGTTCGGCGCGTGGATGTTCAGCCGGTTCTCCTCGTCGCCGACGAAGTCGGTCACCCGGGTGGCG
>DATCXL010000897.1:0-2386 GCA_036565825.1 Mycobacteriales bacterium | reverse complement strand
GCCGAAATGACACGGTCGTGGTCTGCCACCCCCGGGCCAGCGCGCCCCTGCCATCCCCGCCTGTAAGAGTTCGCGGGCACGTTCGGTGATACATACCGGCTCGAATCACCGGTCCGGGCATCACTCCTCGGAGGTGGGCGGTCACGGTTCGCGTGGCGTGTACCGACACACGCGGGTGGACCGCCCGCGTGTGCGAATCGCCGCTGGACCATCGGGGACCGCCCTACCGGACCGCCGGCCAGGATGACCCCTCCAGACGGTTATCCGGTCGCGCCGGACCTGATCCGGTCGAGCCATGCCGCGGCGTCGGTGAACGCCTCGTCCCGGGCCGAGGCGGGCACCGGCTTGGGTTCGCCGTCGGCGCGCGGGTAGGACCCCAGGTAGCGAACGTCGGCGCACCGTCGACGCAGCGCGACCAGCGCGTCGGCTACCCGGGCGTCGGCCAGGTGGCCCTCGCAGTCCAGGGAGAAGCAGTACCGTCCCAGCCGTTCCTTGGTCGGCCGGGACTCGATCCGGGTGAGGTTGATGTCCCGCACCGCGAACTCGGTCAGCACCTCCAACAGTGCACCGGTGTGGTCGTCGCGGATGAACGCCACCAGCGAGGTCTTGTCGTTGCCGGTGGGCGCCGGCGGTAGCCCGGGTCGGGACAGCAGGACGAACCGGGTCACCGCGCCAGGGTTGTCCGCCACGTCGGTGGCCAGTTCATGTAGCCGGTAGTGCCGGGCGGCGATCGGCGCGCACACCGCCGCGTCGTGTTCGCCGCGCGCCACCATGGCCGCGCCGGCGGCGGTGGAACCGGTCAGTTCCATCCGGGCGGCGGGCAGGTGTTCGCCCAGCCAGCGGCGGCACTGCGCCTCGGCGTGCGGGTGGGTGGCCACGGTGCGGATGTCGGCCATCGCGGTGCCGGCCCGGACCAGCAGCGAGAAGCCCACCGGCAGGAAGATCTCGCGGGTGATGACCAACGGGTCACCGCAGGCCAACTCGTCCAGCACCGAGACGACCGAACCCTCCACAGAGTTCTCCAGTGGCACCACGGCATGGTCGGCCTCGCCGTCCCGGACCGCCTCGATGGCGGCCACCGAGGACTGCTGGGGCAGCAGCACGGCGTTGTCGGCCGCTGGCAGGGTACGCAACGCCGCCTCGGTGAAGGTTCCCCTCGGTCCGAGGTAGGCGAACCGGGCGGGCGGTACTCCGGGCATGCCGGCAGCGTATCTACCTGTCGGCCCTCGCCGGGGCGGAGCCCCGCCGTCAGCGGCATGGTGCTGTCTTCGGCCGAACCGGGCCCCCGGCGGTCAGATGACCTCGCCATCAACCAGCCGGGTCCGACTTCGTTGTCAGGGCAGTGGTTTGAGGGGGGTGTGGGGTGGGGCGAAGCTCCCCCCACAGAGGGCAGTACAACCCCGTGTCCCGTACCGGCGGGGCTCCGGGGCCGGGGCTCGGCTCCGGCGAGGGTATGAAACGGTCATCTGCGCCGGACCGCTGGTTGGCGGTTCGTCGGTGGGCGGACCACCGGAGCCCCCAGCGCTTCGGCGATGGCCTGGCGTTCCTCGGGGGAGATGTCCTGTTCGGCGGTGCCCCCGACGATCCGCTTGGCGTACACCCGGGTCTCGTGCCGGCCGTTGATGGCGGTCATCACGATGCCGTTCTGGTCGTCAGCCAACAGCGCCACCGAGAACGACATCCGGCCACCGACGTCGGGAAACGCGTCATAACGCACCAGCGCGACCCTACGGACCGTGTGGCCCAGTTCGGCGTACAGCGAGTCGGCGTCGAAACGCAGTTTCTCGGTCTCCCCGCGCAGGCCCTCGACCTCCGTGACGGTGCGGCCGGCCGCCTCCAGGAACGACGGCTGGTCGCCGTCGCGGTGCAGCAGTGCCAGCGAGCGCCGCAACCGCGCCATCACCCGCAGCGCGAGCAGCGCGGTGATCAGACCGAGCAGCCCAACGGCCGCACCGGCAACGGCTACCACAGTGAGGACCCCGGGACTCAGCACGCACCACAGCGTAACCGCCAGGACACGGCGGGTCCGCACGGGCACGCGCGGGAGGGCATGCGTTGTGGAACGTCCCGATTGGGACGCTCGGGGTGCGGATTACTGTGGGGTCGTGCGGGACGAGACAGAACTGGGATTCACAGACCTTGGGTTCGCTCGGCTGGACACCGACCGTCCGAACCGCACTGGCAACGCCGAGGTGATCTACGGCGCGGGCAAGACCGTCGAGCAGGCCTTGGCGCTGGTCGCCGCGCTTCGCGACGCCCACCCGCGCCTACCCGCCCTGCTGACCCGGGCGGACGAGTCGATGCGGCTGGCCGTGGTCGAGCGGTACGGGCCCGACGCCCGGGTCGACCCGGAGGCCGGCGCGGTCGTGGTGGGCCCGTTGCCACC
>DATCXL010000887.1:0-3079 GCA_036565825.1 Mycobacteriales bacterium | reverse complement strand
GGTCACCACCGACCCCGTACCGCGCCGCACGATCCGCATTGGACGAGCACCCTCGTCATCATCAATCTCCCGCACCTGCAGCCGCTCGGCCATGACCGACAGTCTGGCGTGACAGCGCCGGCCGAGAACGGATCCCGACCGGCGCATCGCGAACTACAGGGCGAACGATCTCTGACACGGCACTGGACGAGTAGCTCCAAACCTTCGCGGGGCAAAGCCCCGGCTCCGCAGTCCAGCCGTCAGGGGGCGTGGTGCTGTGTCGTCTTCTGGGGGGAGCTTCGCTCCACCCACGCCCCCCAACGACCCGGACCACAACACATCCACCACAGCCCACCGCAGACCAGATCATTCGGAACTACTCGGCTGGCGGCCCTGGAATCGGGTCGGTGTGGTGACCAGCCCGACAGTGCCGGTGCGGCCGCACGCGCGGCCTGCCCAAGGGGTTTGGCTTCCGGTCACATCCCGTCGCCTACCGCGTGGCGCCGGGGGTGGGCAGAATGGCTGGCATGGATGCGACCTCGCCCGTTGACCGCCGTGCCATGCGCGCCTCGGACGCCGACCGTAACGAGGTCGCCGAACTGCTGGGCGAGGCCATGGCCGCGGGAAGGCTGACCGCCGAGGAGTACTCCGAGCGGTTGGACGCGGTGTACGCGGCCAGGACCTTCGGGGACCTGGAGGGACTGGTCGACGACCTTCCGCTGGCGGAGTCGTTGGCATCGCTGGCCGGGCGGTCGTCCGACGACTCGGACGAGGCCGAGTGTCGACTGACCCGGGCGCTGTTCAGCAAGATCCGCAGATGCGGGCAGTGGACCGTGCCGGCCCGGTTCACCGCGGTGTCCCGGTTCGGGGCGATCGTGTTGGACCTACGCCACGCCGAGTTCGCCCGCCGCGAGGTCACCCTGGACGCGATCTCGTTCTGCGGGAAGGTCGAGGTGTACGTCCCGGAGGACGCCCGGGTGCACGACACCGGTGGCGCGTTGCTGGGCAAGCGGACCCTGCCCAGCGACGCGCCGTCCGGCCCCGGCGGTCCGGTGATCCACATCCGGGGCCGCTCGGTGCTGGGTCACATCCGGGTCACCCGCGGTGCCGGCCGCTGGGGCGTCCGTTAGCCAGGAGCTTCGCTCCACCCCGCACCCCCCTCAGAACACACGCCGGTGACGTGACCAGGATGGTCAGATTGGTTCGTGCCCACACCCCTCACACCCCCTGGCCCGTGGGGACGAACCGGCGGACAGCTCGGAGTCAACCGTCCAGGCGGGTGTCGGTCGCGCTTCACGTCGCTCCGACGGCTCGTCAGTCGAGCGCGGCCAGCGCGTGTGTCCGGTCGAGTACCGCCCGGGCCGAGGCTCGTAGCAGCCGTAGCTCGGCGCGGGAGGCATGCCGGCCGTCGAACTCCGCACCCAGCAGCGTCGCCTGGATCTGCTGAGCGACCTGGTCACGTTCTACGCCGAGGGACTCCAGCGCCGCCTCGGTCGCGGTGTACCGGGAGTCCGACCCATCCCCACCGCTGGCCAGCCCGGCTGTGGACGCGGCCAGGGTGTCCAGGCCGAACTGTCCGACGCTGGCGTCCAGTTGCTTGTAGGCCGAGCCCAGTGCGACCCAGTCGGCGTGGTGGGCGCGCATCGGTACCGGTACGGCCGAGTGCTCCAGGTCCTCGACCAGCACCCGCCCGTCCACCGGGTAGTCGTCGCGCAGTCCCAGCAGCGACATCATCGTCGGGTGGATGTCGGTGTGGTCGGCCCAGGTGCGGGCATCCACTCCGGAACGGCGCACGCCCGGGCCGACCAGTCCCAGCCAGGTGGTGGTGATGTCGGGGGCCACCGAGCCGTGGTTCCACGCGAACCGTGGGTTCAGCGACACGCACGGCGAGGCGCACGAGACAGGCCCGGCACTGACGAAGTAGTCGGGACGGGCGAACACCTGGACCGTGGGGCTGCGTAGCGGGTCGGCGGAGGCCATGTGCAGCAGTCGTAGTTCGACCCGGTCGGCGGCGTACCGGTTCACCGTCTCGGTCGCGCCGGTGTACGGGTTGGTGGCGGTCACCGCCAGCAGGTCGCGGTCCAGCCGGCGCACCGCGGGATCGGTCCGGTCCGGGTTGCCGTTGACGTAGAACGACGGCGCCACGCCGGTGTTGAGTCCGAACGGGACGGTGTCGCCGCGCTGGGTGGCCAACAACCCGTTGATGTTGGTGTTGATCTCGCCGATCTCGCCGGGCCCGTACCGGCATGGGGTGGTGACCCCGTCGCAGCCATTCTTGGCCACGCCGAGGAAGTGGTCGTTCTCGTCAGCGGTGACCACGAACAGCGTGTTCGCGGCGGTGATGCCGTCGGTGGCCAGTCGGTCGAAGAACGCGCCGAACGCGGCGTCGTAGTCCCGCAACTGGGCTTCGTAGCCGGCCTGGCCGGGGCCGAACGAGCCCGAGTTACCGACATGGTCGTCGTGCGCGTCGGAGATGTAGGCATAGGTGACCGGTACGCCGTGTTCCTGGAGCGCCGCGGTGTAGCCGAGTGAGACCGCGGCGGTCATCCCGTCGAAGCCGGGGAATCCGGGCTGGTGGGTGAACGGGTTGGTGATGGTGTGGCCGAGGATGTCGGGCACGTTCAGGCCGTGGTCGTCGGTGATCAACGGCGCGATGTACCTACTCCCGGCCAACATGGAGAAGCCCTGGTAGCCGCCGGGTTCGTCCGGTAGCAGGTCGGGCACGCCGCGGTTGCCCTGCGCGCACATGGCGTCGCCCCGGGGACAGTGCACAATCAGGCCGCCGTATTCGGTGGTCTCGTCGTCCTTGAACCGGTCGGGGTCGGCGGCCAGTTGGTCTGCCTCGGGTGAGTCCGGTCCGAAGATCTTCGGGATGTCGGCCGAGACGTTCTCCACCACCGCGTTGCTGGACGCGATCGCGCCGAACGAACAGCCGGCGCGGGTGTAGTTCACCCACGGCGCCGGGGTGTTCCGACCGGCCTCGGTGACCATGGACAGCGCGGTGTCGACCGGAGCGGGGTCGGCCGGGTCGAACAGCGGGTCGGTCCAGTAGGTGAACGTGCTGGCCGCGCCGGTCGTCCCGTCCGGCCGGTAGTAGCGG
>DATCXL010000871.1:0-4042 GCA_036565825.1 Mycobacteriales bacterium | reverse complement strand
GCGCTACTGGCCCGAGGCGGAGAGGTTGTTCTGGCAGCAGGTCTCCGCTGGGCGCGGTGCCCATCCGGCCAGGCATTTCGTCGAAGTCTGCCTGAGCGTTTTCGATCAGGTCACTGATGTCGTCGCGGGTGAGCCTCGCGTCGCGCGCGTCCGCGAAAGGTCACGCGGCCACATCCTGGCCGCCCTGCCGAGGAAGGCAGCATGACACCCCCCGTCGCCACTGACAGCCGTGACCAACGGCTCGCCCGGTACCAACGGTTTGTCGAGCACGTGCAGAAGGTGTGTGCCGAGGACCCAGGCCGGCGCGCGGCACTGCGTCGAAGCCTGGGTCGGCTGCCCGAGGACGCCGGCTACCGCGCCCACGGTGTGGTCGCGCGGTTCCTGTCGGAGACACCGAACCGTGCCGAGGAGCGAGCCTTCTACGCCGTCGCGGCGATGATCGCGGCGCAGCCGCGCGACGCCCGCGACCAGGAACGCTCCAACAACGGGCAAGGAGACACCGCCAGCGCCGAGCCGGACGTCGCTTCGGCAGGCGATGGGTCTGCCAACACCACGCCCGAATCCGAAACCGCGCCAGCACGGCGGGCGAACCTGGGAACCACCCTCGCCCAGGCCGTCCCCCAGGCCATGGCCGAACGCACCGCCGAGGCACGGCTGCATCTGCTGGCCAGACAGGGCCTGGACGGGTGCCACCGCAACCTGCCCGCCATCGTTCGGCTGCTCCGTGGCCGACAGATCCAGCTCGACTGGGTCCAGTTGCTCGATGACCTGGTGGCGCTCGATCGACACCGGGACCGTGTTGCCAAGCGCTGGTTGCAGTCGTTCTACCGCACCCTGTACCGCCGCTCCGAGGCGGCGACCTCCCCTGAGAACCCGAACTCCGACAATCTGATGGAGACCTCGTGACCGTGGCCCGATTCCTGGACATCCACCTGTTGCAGACCGTTCCCTACGCCAACCTCAACCGCGACGACCTCGGCTCTCCGAAGGACCTGATCTACGGAGGCGTCACCAGGACACGGGTGTCGAGCCAGTGCTGGAAGCGTGCGGTGCGCCTCGCCGTGGAGGAGCGCCTCGGTGACCCCGCACTGCGGACCCGCCGGATCGTCACGGCGGTTCGGGACCGGCTGGTCGAGGCGGGCTGGCCGGCAGACCTCGCCGTCCAGGCCGGTAGGCAGGTGGTGCTCTCCGCCGGAGCGGACGGGCTCAAGGTCGACGAGAAGAACGACAACAACACCTCCGTGCTGCTCTACGTGCCCGCGTCGGCCGTGGGAGGACTCGCCGAACTCGCAGAGGCACACCGGGCCGACATCGAGGCCAGTGTGGAGAAGCCGAAGAAGTCGAAGAAGGGCGACAAGGCCGGCGGCGTGCTCCCTGCCGACCAGGTGAACGCGTTACTGTCCGGCCGTAACGGCATCATCAACCTGTTCGGCCGGATGCTCGCCGAACTGCCTTCGGCCAACGTCGATGGCGCGGTCCAGGTGGCACACGCCTTCACCACACACCCGGTTGAGACCCAAGTGGACTTCTTCACCGCGGTGGACGACGTCCCCGGTCCGGACCACGGCAGTGCACACATGAACGCGGGCGAGTTCAGCGCGGGCGTCTTCTATCGGTACGCGTGTGTGGACCTCGCCGACCTGACGCGGAACCTGGGGGGCGACACCGCCCAGGCGATCGAGCTGGCGGGCCTGTTCACGGAGGCGTTCATCACCGCCATCCCGCAGGCGAAGCGGACTGCCACCGCCCCGCACACCGTCCCAGACCTGGTTCACCTCGCGGTCAGGGCGGACCGCCCGCTGTCTCTGGCCGCCGCGTTCGAAAGGCCAGTGTCCGGGGGAACTGCCGGCTACGCCGAGCGTTCGCGACGGCGACTCTCCGAGTACGCGACACGCGTGCACCGACTGCTCGGCGACGGTGGACTCGTGCACTCCGCACACGCCTCGATTGACGACGCTCCGGTGCCCGGTATCGGTGAGCGCCGGGAGTCGTTCGCGGAACTGGTGGATGGAGCACTGACGGCGGTGGCGGGAGCCCGACAGTGAGCGGACTGCTGCTCCGGTTGGCCGCTCCGTTGCAGTCGTGGGGCGAACACTCGGCGTTCGGTGAACGCGACACGTGCCGCTTCCCCACCCGGTCGGGGCTCATCGGCATGTTCGCCGCTGCCGAGGGTCGGCGTCGTACCGAAAGCCTGGACGACTACACCGAGCTTGAGATCACGGTGCGCATTGATCGGCCCGGGGTGCCGTTGGTCGACTTCCACACCGTCGGCGGCGGATACCCTCCACATCTGACGGTGCCCACGGCGGAGGGCAAGCGTCGCACGGCAGGAGCCGGGACGATCGTGTCCCGCCGCCACTACCTGGCAGACGCCGCTTTCACCGTGGCGGTCACGGCTCCACCGCAGGCACAGGCCGTGCTGGAACGGGTCGGACGCGCCCTGGCGCAGCCCGTGTGGCCCCCCTACCTGGGGCGCCGATCCTGCCCTCCTGACACACCGTTCATGCTCGGCACGGACGTGACCGATCCGATCGGTGACCTCCGTAGTGTCGTTCCCCTGGCATGTTCGCGACCATGGGAGAAGGACAGCGTCGACATTGACTTCGTCACAGAGCAGTTCGACGTGGACGGTGGGGCCAGGACCGAACTCAACGACGTACCCGCGAGTTTCGCCCCGAAAAACCGGCGCTACCGCGCACGGCAGGTCGCGGTGGAGACGATCACGATGCCCTCTGACCTGTGCGCTGGTCGTGGCGTGGACTACCTCGACCGCGTCGCGAAATACCTGGCAGGTGCTGTGGCATGACCGCATGGCTGACACGGATCAGGCTCGACACGCGGCATCGCACCGTTCTCGACGATCTGCGGGACGTTGTCGCCCTGCACCGTCGCATCATGAGCCTGGTTCCGGATCGCTACGACGAACGCCCACGGAGCGCCGCGGGAGTTCTGTACCGGGTCGAGGACGACAACGCCTCGCCGAGCTTGCTCGTGCAGACCCTGGTTCGGCCCGACCCGTCCCGACTGCCGGCCCACTACGGGCACGTGCAGAGCAAAAACCTGTCTCCGTTACTGGACATGCTGGACCGCGGCCTGGCGGTGAACTACCGGCTGACCGGTAACACCTCCAAGCGGCTGGGCCGGAAACCGGCGCGCGGCCGACCGGGACAAGTCGTGGCCCTACGCGGTGCGGACGCAGAGGACTGGTGGGCCCGACGGGCGCCAGGTTGTGGACTTGCGCTTCGGACCGTCCACATGAGGCAGATGGAGGACCTGTGTGGTGTTCGCAATGGTGAGGCGGTCCGGCACGCCGCCGCGCGATTCGAGGGCATCGCTGTGGTCGAGGACCCTGATTCGCTGAGATCCGCCGTTCTTGCCGGGATCGGACGTGGCAAGTCCTACGGCTGCGGCCTACTCAGCATCGCCCCGTTCGGAGGGCACTCATGACCGCACCGGCGCGGCGTAGGCTGGCCGCTCCCACGGCCGTGATGCTTCCACGGATCGCAGATGCGTTGAGCTTCGTGTATCTCGACGTGGTCCGTGTGGTCCAGGACTCGACCGGAGTCTGCGCGCTGGTCGAGTCCCCCAGGGGCGAGGAACGCGTGTACATCCCCACGGCGGCCCTCAGTTGCGTGATGCTCGGACCGGGAACGTCCATCACCCAACCGGCACTGACCACGTTCGCACGACATGGCACCACAGTCCTTTGTGTCGGTTCGGGTGGAGTGCGCTGCTACTCGGGGATGACTGCTGACACCCTGACCACCGAGTGGCTGGAGAAACAGGTTCGGTCCTGGAGCGATGAGCAGCGGCGGCTCGAAGTCGCCACCCAGATGTACGTCATGCGGTTCGGTACGCGGCCACCCGGTGACACGAACCTCGCCCAACTTCGCGGCATGGAGGGCCAGCGCGTCAAAGCTCTCTACCGGATGCTTGCCGCCAAATACAGAATCGGTCGATTCAAGCGCTCATACGATCCTGCCGACTGGGACAGTCAGGACCCGGTGAACCAGGCACTCTCCGCAGCGAACACCTGCCTGTA
>DATCXL010000863.1:0-13102 GCA_036565825.1 Mycobacteriales bacterium | reverse complement strand
CCCGCCGTGCCGGCGGAACCGGCGAGGCGGGTGGGACCGGGCTCGACGAGGAGTACGCCCGCAAGCGCGCCGAGCGCCGCACCCGGCGCGAACGGTCGCTGCGCATAGCCGAGAGCCGACGCGCGGCCCAGGCCGACGAACCAGTCGCCACCGGACGTTCGGACGTTGCCGTCGACAACCAGATACCCACCCCACCGTTCTGGGGCACCCGGGTGATCAAGGGCATCCCGATCGCCAACTACGCCGCCATGCTCGACGAGCGGGCCACCTTCAGAGGCCAGTGGGGGCTGCGCGGTTCCCGCATCGAGGGGAAGGGCCCCAGCTACGAGGAGCTGGTGGAAACCGAGGGCCGGCCTCGACTGCGGTACTGGCTGGACCGGTTCGCCACCGAGAACATCCTCGAAGCCGGCGTGGTGTACGGCTACTTCCCGTGCGTGAGCAAGGGCGACGACCTGATCGTGCTGACCGGGCAGGACGGCGCCCCAGACGGCAGAAGCGAACTGTGCCGCTTCACCTTCCCCCGGCAGAAGCGGGAACGGCGACTGTGCCTGGCTGACTTCTTCCGCCCGGAGGAGTCCGGACAGGTCGACGTCGTCGCGTTCCAGGTCGTCACCGTCGGCAGCCGGATCGCCGACTTCTCCCACGAACTGTTCGACGCCAACTCCTACCGCGACTACCTGGAGGTACACGGCCTGTCCGTGCAGCTCACCGAGGCGCTCGCCGAGTACTGGCACCAACGGGTACGGGAGGAACTGCGTTTCGCTGACGGCAGCACCGCGGCCGGCCAGGACAGCGCCGATGTCACCGACTTCTTCCGGCTCGGTTACCGTGGCGCCCGTTTCGCCTTCGGCTACGGCGCCTGCCCCGACCTGGAGGAGCGTGCCAAGATCGCCGCACTGCTCGAACCGGAACGGATTGGCGTGCGGTTGTCCGAGGGGTACCAACTTCACCCCGAACAGTCCACCGACGCCATCGTGGTACACCACCCCGAGGCCAAGTACTTCAACGCCTGACGGCCCGTGGTGACACCCCCGTCCAGGCCGCTGCGTGCCGTCCTTTTCGACATGGACGGCACGCTGGTCGACAGCGAGAAGATCTGGGACATCGCACTGGCCGACCTGGCGGCCAAGCTGGGCGGCAGACTCTCACCGGCCACCCGCGCCGCGATGATCGGTGGCAACCTGTACGACTCGGTGACGATGGTGCACGACGACCTGGGAGTGACCGCCGACCCACACGCCAGCGGCAGGTTCCTACTCGAACGCACCAGGGTGTACTTCGCCCGTGGCCTGCCCTGGCGGCCCGGCGCAAAAGAGCTACTCGACGCGGTTCGGGCCGCCGGTCTGCCGGCGGCGCTGGTCACCTCCACCCACCGACACCTGGTCGACCTCGCCCTGCGCACCATCGGTTCGCACTACTTCGACGCGGTGATCTGCGGTGACGAGGTCACCCACAACAAACCGCATCCAGAGTCCTACCGGCGAGCCGCCGAGCTACTCGGGCTGACCCCCGAATCGTGCGTGGCTGTCGAGGACTCCCCGACCGGGGCGGCCTCGGCCGAAGCGGCCGGATGCGTGGTACTGGCCGTCCCCGCCGAGATCCCCGTCCCGGCCGGGGTGCGCAGGATGATCCGCACCAGCCTGGTCGGAGTCACCGTGGAGTACCTGACCGACCTACACGGCTCCCTCGACCACAACGCCGTGCCCTGACCAGGACGGCAGGTCAGGCTCCAGTCAGACCCCTGTCAGATCCCTAGTCAGACCGCACACATTGGCCACGGTCACCGTCACCCCCGCTCGACGCGCCGGTCCGGTGGATTGGCCGCCGCACCGGCCCGCTCCCGTGGAAACGGCGGCGGCGTGCCGCCCTTGGCCGGACACCGTTCGTGGTGGTCACACCAGTCGCACAACCGGCTCGGGTTCGGCCGGAAGTCCTCGGTCCGCACAGCCCGCTCGATCGCCCGCCAGATCGCCACCACGGTGCGCTCGAACCGCACCAACTCCTCGGCGTCGGGGCGGTAGGTGAGAACGTCCCGGTCGGCCAGGTAGATCAACCGGAGTTCACGGGGCACCACTCCACGGGTCCGCCACAACACCAGGGCGTAGAACTTCATCTGGAACAACGCCTTGGCCTCGAACGCCTCCCGGGGCGTACCACCGGTCTTGTAGTCGACCACCCGTAGTTCGCCGGTGGCCGCGACGTCCAACCGGTCGACATACCCACGCAGCAGCAGGCCGTCGGGCAACACTGCCTCGACCAGTTCCTCACGTCCGGCCGGCGACAGCACCTGCGGATCCTCGACGGTGAAGTACCCGGCCACCAACCCGCGTGCCGAATCCAGCCAGGCCGCCAACTGGGAGCCGTCGGAGTCCTCGGCGAACAGTTGCTCACGCACCGGTTCGGCTTCGCGCAGCCGGTGCCACTCGGGCTCGACCATGGCAAGCGCCGCGTCTGCTGTGCGTCCGTGTGGTGGCAGGTCGAACAGCCGCTCCAGCACGGCGTGTACCACGGTGCCCCTGGTCTGTTCCTTTGTGGGCCGCTCGGGGATCCGGTCGATGGACCGGAACCGGTACAACAGCGGACAGGTCTTGAAGTCACTGGCCCGCGACGGGGACAGCGACCCCACCACCGTGGTGGTCGGCGCGGACACCGGTGGCGCGTCCCCGGCCGCCGAACCGGGCCCGCTGTCCTGCGCTGTTCCAGAAGTCATGCGCCAGACGGTAGCGGACAGGTGCGACCGTCCGGCCACACCTGTCGACAGCCCGTTCTGCCCCGCGCGAACCGGCCTCCGGGTCACCGCCCCGGGATCGAGGAACCCACCGCCCTCAGACGGGAGAGGTCGTCACAACCAGCCCAGGCGGTCCACCGGCCAGATCCGGCAGAACGCACGTCCCACCAGCAGATGTTCAGAAATGGGGCCGAAGACCCTGCTGTCAGTGGAGTTACACCGGTTGTCGCCCATCACGAAGACCCGATCGGAGGGCACCGTGACCCTCAGGAAGTCATCTGTACCCCGGCAGTCACTCGGTACGTAGGGTTCCTGCAGCGCCCGCCCGTTGACGAAAACCTTCCGGTCATGGGCCGTGACGGTGTCGCCGGGCAGCCCTATCACCCGCTTGATCAGGTCCTCGTCGTTGATGTGCAGCCTGGGGGGACGCCGAAACACCACCACGTCACCACGGCTCACGTCATGCAGGTGGTAGCTCAACTTGTTCACGATCACCCGGTCGTCCTCGAGCAGGGTGGGGTGCATCGACCCGGAGGGAATGAAGAACGTCTGCAGCACCAACGTACGTACCACGATCGCGGTCAGCAACGAGAACACGACCAGCAGCGGCAACTCCATCCGGGCGATGCGTCGCTGCCGACGGCGGGCCGCGGCCCGGGAGGGGCGTGGTCGTACCGCCTCCGGTGGTGTCCGGCCGGAGGTCGACCGGCCCGCACCGTCCACATCACCTGCGTAACCCGCGCGCTGGTCCGCCTCCGCCAACGGGTGTACCTGCGCCTCGGCAGCAGGGCGCCAGGCATCGCGCGGATCGTACGGATGGTACGGAGCGATCTCGATCTCGTACATCCGCGGCGAGGGGTCAGACCCTCCGGCCACACCCGGGGTCCATCCCGCCGGACTTCGGGAGGGATCCACCGATCCACCGCCACGTGAGGGGCCAACCGGCCCAACCGGCCCAACCGGTCTGGCCGGTCTGACCGGATCACCGGAGAACGATCTGAACACCTCGGTGGGTTCGGACCGCCAACCAGCGGAGTCGTCTGGTCGCGCAGGCCAACCACCGGTGGCACGACCAGGCTGGTCCCGGGGCCCCGGACGGTCCCACGGACCCGGCTGCCCCGGGCGGCCTGGGTGAGCTTGGGGACCTGGATCACGTGGGTCACCCGGACGATCGGCGTACCGGGGGTCGCGGTCGGGCCCGTATCGGGGTTCTACCCCGGGCCACCCACCCTCCGACGGCGGCGCGGGCGCATCCTGTTCGTCGGCGGGCCGATGCCGGCCAACGCGCCGGGGTCGTGACTCCCGGTCGTCCTCGGATGGCCAGGGCGCACCGCCGGTGACCGTCATGACGCAACGGTATTCCACCGCAACCCGCGACGGTGATCATCGGCCGTCCCACGTAGCATCGGAACGTGTCCGAGCCGCCGCGCCGAGCCTCACCTGAGCAACGTCGCCCACCTGGGCCGGGCGTGCCAGTCGGCCGGTTCTTCGGTGTTCCGATCTATTTCGCACCGTCGTGGCTGCTCATCACCGGGATCATCACACTCAGCTATTCCGGTCTCGTGCAGCGGAGCGTGGACGGCATCACCCCCGGCGGGGCCTACCTGGTCGCGTTCGCGTTCTCCATCATGTTGGCGCTGTCCCTGCTCGCCCACGAACTGGGCCACACCGCGGTCAGTATCGCCCTGGGTATGCCGGTCCGGCGGGTGGTCATCTTCCTGTTGGGCGGGGTGTCGGAGATCACCGGCGAACCCCGGCGACCTGGTGAGGAGTACCTCGTCGCGGTCGCCGGACCGCTGGTGTCGCTGTTCCTGGCCGGGCTCGGTGGCGCCGTCCTCCCGCTGACCACCACCGGATCGGTGGGTCGACTGCTGGCGGTACTCATGGCCGGGAGCAACCTCGCCGTGATGATCTTCAACATGCTGCCCGGACTGCCCCTGGACGGCGGCCGGGTGCTGCGGGCCGGGGTGTGGCAGATCATGGGCGACCGGTTCGTGGGCACCCGGGTGGCCGCCTGGTGCGGTCGCGCCGTGGCCGCCCTGGTGGTGCTGTTCGCCGTGTTCACCGCCGGCCGGCAACCCACCCTGGATCTGAGCAACCTCGCGCTGACCGCGGTCAGCGCCCTGCTGGCGGCGTTCATCTGGGTCGGTGCCAACCAGTCGCTGGCCGCCGCGACGATCAACAACCGCCTGCCCGACCTACGGGTGGCCGACCTGGTCCGTCCCACCCTGGAGGTACCGGCGAACCTACCGGTGGCCGAGGCGCTACGTCGGGCCTGGGAGTCGAGGCTGGGCGCGATGGTGGTGGTGGACACCAGTGGCCGACCGGTGGCAGTGGTCTCCGAGACACACGTACGCGCGGTCCCCGAGCAACGCCGACCGTGGATCACCGTCTCAGAGGTCTCCAGGCCGCTCGAACCAGGGCTGCGGGTGCCCTACGGTCTGGTCGGCACCGACGTACTCGAGGCGTTCCGTCGCACGCCGGCCACCGAGTATCTGGTGGTCGGACAGGATGGTGGCACCGTCGGGGTGCTCACCGCCGCCGACGTGGCGCGCACACTACAACGGCGACGGGGCGCCCTTGGCCTGCCGAAGGAGAACCCGCGTTGACCCACCGCCCCGGCGGACCGTTCCGCCCCGGTGACCGTGTCCAACTCACCGACCCCAAGGGCCGCCTACACACCGTCGTACTCGAGGCGGGCAGGTCGTTCCACACCCACCGCGGCGCGGTGGCCCACGACGACCTGATCGGCCGACCCGAAGGCATCGTGGTCACCGCCAGCGGCGGTACGCAGTATCTGGCAGTACGTCCCCTACTGGCGGACTACGTACTGTCCATGCCGCGAGGCGCCCAGGTCATCTACCCCAAGGACGCCGCCCAGATCGTCGCCATGGGTGACATCTTCCCGGGCGCACACGTCCTGGAGGCCGGCGCCGGATCGGGTGCACTGACCTGTTCGCTGTTGCGCGCGGTCGGCGAACACGGCCAGGTGACCTCCTACGAGCGGCGACCCGAATTCGCCGAGGTGGCCCGCACCAACGTGGAACGTTTCTTCGACGGTCCCCACCCGGCCTGGACCCTGCGCATCGGCGACGCGGTCGACGCGACCGAGCGCGACCTCGACCGGGTCGTACTGGACATGCTCGCGCCCTGGGAACTGGTCGGCACCGTGGCCGATGCCCTGATGCCTGGGGGAGTGGTGGTGGGATATGTGGCCACCGTTCCGCAGTTGTCCCGGTTCGTCGAGTGTCTGCGCGAGCACGGCGGGTTCACTGAGCCGTACGCGTTCGAGACGCTGGTGCGACCCTGGCACGTGGACGGCCTGGCGGTCAGGCCGGACCACCGCATGGTGGCACACACCGCGTTCCTGATCACGTCGCGCCGGCTGGCCGCCGGGGTGGTCGCTCCCAGACGGCAACGGCGTCCGTCCAAGGGAGCCCGGCCCCGGGCTGGCCGATCCGAACAGCCCGAACAGGCCGGGCAGCTCGACCAGGCAGGTGTCGGACCGGCAAGTCCAGCCAGCCCAGCGACCGGTCGGGTCGTGCAGGGCGCGTGGGGAGCCGGTCCACTGTCAGACCTGTGAGTCTGGCCCGGCTTCAGGGTTGGGCGTCGGGCCCTGCGACCTCGACCCCGTCAGAGGCCCGGACGACGTGGATGCACGCCCCGGGACACTTTCGGGCCGAGTCGATCACCTCGGAGACAAGCTTGTCCGGTACGTCGGCGTAGGCCCCACGTTCGGTGAGCAGATTCCCCACGGAGTCCCTGACGTAGGCCAGCCCGTCGACGTCGAGTTCGAAGACCTCGGGCGCGTACTGCACGCACAACCCGTCGCCGGTGCACAGATCCTGGTCAATCAGGACCCGCAGTGGTTCGCTCGGCACAGAACCTCCCGTGTTCGGTGTACGTCCATCAGGGTAGGCACGCAGAGGATCTGGCGTTGATACGGGTAGCGTGAACCGGCTACCAGGGGGCAGCTCTGTGTAGGGTGGCCCTACCGCTGCCGACCCGCGGGAGGTGGGTGATCGTGGCGACCGAGAGAGAGGACGCGGACCACCGCGCCGAGCGCTACCAGAAGGAAAACCACGAACTGACGACGCGTAACTCCTTCCTGGAGGAGGAGGTCGCGCTGTTGCGCCGCAGGCTGGCCGAGGCGCCCCGACACGTTCGGGCGCTGGAGGAACGCCTGGCAGAGGCACAGCGCAGGGTGGCAGCTCTCACGGAGCGCAACGAGAAGTTGGCCACCACGCTGCGCGAGGCACGTGACCAGGTGATCCAGCTCAAGGAGGAGGTCGATCGACTGGCCCAGCCGCCCAGCGGCTACGGCATCTTCCTGCGTCGCTACCCCGACAGCACCGTCGACGTGTTCACCGGTGGCCGCAAGCTGCGGGTGGCGGTGTCACCGAACGTGGAGGGGACCGAGCTGCGCCGTGGCCAGGAGGTCATGCTCAACGAGGCCCTCAACGTGGTCGAGGCACGCGAGTTCGAGCGGGCCGGCGACGTCGTCATGCTCAAGGAGCTTTTCGAGGGTCCCGAGGGCGTGGCCGACCGGGCACTGGTCATCGGTCACACCGACGAGGAACGCATCGTCCACCTCGCCGACACGCTGATCGGCCAGCAACTGCGGGTGGGCGACTCGCTGCTGCTGGAGCCACGCTCGGCCTACGTGTACGAACGGATCCCCAAGAGCGAGGTCGAGGAACTGGTCCTCGAGGAGGTACCCGACATTGGTTACACCGACATCGGGGGCCTGTCCCGGCAGATCGAGCAGATCCGTGACGCGGTCGAACTGCCGTTCCTGCACGCCGACCTGTTCCGTGAACACAAACTGCGTCCGCCCAAGGGCGTTCTGCTCTACGGTCCGCCCGGCTGCGGCAAGACACTCATCGCCAAGGCGGTGGCCAACTCGCTGGCCAAGCAGGTCGCCAAGGTTCGTGGTGAGGGACACGCCCGGTCGTACTTCCTGAACATCAAGGGCCCCGAGCTGCTCAACAAGTACGTGGGTGAGACCGAGCGACACATCCGGCTGGTCTTCCAACGGGCCAGGGAGAAGGCCAGCGAGGGCACCCCGGTCATCGTGTTCTTCGACGAGATGGACTCGATCTTCCGGACCCGCGGTTCGGGAGTGTCCTCCGACGTGGAGAACACCATCGTGCCCCAACTGCTCTCGGAGATCGACGGCGTGGAGGGCCTGGAGAACGTCATCGTCATCGGCGCGTCGAACCGCGAGGACATGATCGACCCGGCGATCCTGCGTCCCGGGCGACTGGACGTGAAGATCAAGATCGAACGGCCTGACGCCGAGGCCGCGCGTGACATCTTCTCCAAGTACGTCACCACGGATCTGCCGATACACCCGGACGATCTGGCCGAGCACGGCCAGAGCCGGGAGGCGACAATCCAGGCGATGATCCAGCGCACCGTCGAGCGGATGTACACCGAGAGCGAGGAGAACCGCTTCCTGGAGGTCACCTACGCCAACGGTGACAAGGAGGTCCTGTACTTCAAGGACTTCAACTCCGGGGCGATGATCCAGAACATCGTCGACCGCGGTAAGAAGATGGCGATCAAGGACCTGCTCGAGACCGGCCAGCGGGGACTACGCATGGCACACCTGCTACAGGCCTGCTTCGATGAGTTCACCGAGAACGAGGACCTGCCGAACACGACAAACCCGGACGACTGGGCCCGTATCTCGGGCAAGAAGGGTGAGCGGATCGTCTACATCCGCACACTCGTCTCGGGTAAGGGCTCGGAGACCGGCCGGGCCATCGACACGGTCACCAACACCGGGCAGTACCTGTAGGAGAATCGTGTGACCGTCCGCCGTGTGATGGGTACCGAGATCGAGTACGGCATCTCCGTGCCCGGACAGCCCGGGGCCAACCAGATGCTGTTGTCCTCCCAGATCGTCAATGCCTATGGCGGTCGCGCGGAGGTGTCTCGTGGCCGTCGCGCGCGGTGGGACTTCGAAGAGGAGTCACCGCTGCGTGACGCGCGGGGATTCGACCTGGGCAGCGCGCTGGGCCCCGAGTACCTCGACGTCGAGGACGACGCCGGCCTGGCCAACGTGATCCTGACCAACGGCGCCCGGTTGTACGTCGACCACGCCCATCCGGAGTACTCCACCCCGGAGGTGACCACTCCGCTGGATGTGGTGCGTTGGGACAAGGCCGGTGAGCTGGTGATGGCCGAGGCGGCGCGCCGGGCCTCGACGATCCCCGGCCAACCATCAATAAACCTGTACAAGAACAACACTGACAACAAGGGCGCGTCCTACGGCGCGCACGAGAACTACCTGATGGCCCGGTCGACACCCTTCGCCGACATCGTCCGCCATCTCACGCCGTTCTTCGTCTCCCGTCAGGTGTTCTGTGGCCAGGGTCGGGTCGGGCTCGGCCAGGACGGTACGGGCGAGGGTTTCCAGATCTCCCAGCGGGCCGACTTCTTCGAGGTCGAGGTGGGGCTGGAGACCACTCTCAAGCGCCCCATCATCAACACCCGCGACGAACCACACGCCGACGCCGAGAAGTATCGCCGGCTACACGTCATCATCGGAGACGCGAACCTGTCGGAGATCGCCACCTACCTGAAGGTGGGTACCACGTCACTGGTTCTGGCCATGATCGAGGACCGGTTCCTGACCGGTGATCTGGCCGTGGACGAGCCGGTGGCGGCGCTGCGCGCGGTCTCCCACGACCCGGCGTTGCAGCATCTGATCACGCTACGCAACGGTCGCCGGTTGACCGCGGTGCAACTACAGATGGAATACCTGGAGCAGGCCCGAAAGTACGTCCAGGACCGGTTCGGCCACGATGTCGACCCACAGACCGCCGACGTGCTACGCCGCTGGGAGTCGGTGCTGGTCCGGCTGGAACAGGACGCGATGCTCTGTTCCAACGAACTGGACTGGGTCGCCAAACTGCGGCTGCTGGAGGGCTACCGGGAGCGCGACGGACTGTCGTGGGGTGCTCCGCGGCTACAGTTGGTCGACCTGCAGTACTCCGACGTGCGGCCCGACCGGGGGCTCTACCACCGGTTGGTCGCCCGCGGTTCGATGGACCGACTGCTCGACCCGCAGGAATGCCGGGTCGCCATCGACCAACCGCCGGCCGACACCCGCGCCTACTTCAGGGGCGAGTGCCTGCGTCGCTACCCCAGCCAGGTCGCCGCCGCGTCCTGGGACTCGGTGATCTTCGACCTGGGCCGCGAGTCGTTGGTGCGGGTACCCACACTCGAACCGTTGCGGGGCACCCGCCACCACGTCGGGGCGTTGCTCGATCGCTGCCACACCGCAGAGGCTCTCGTCGACGAACTGACCTCGGGGCACTGAGCTGATGGGTTGCAGGCCCTCGCCGGGGCGAAGCCCCGGCTCCGGGGTCCCGTCGTAGACGGCATGGCGCTGTGTTGCCTTCTGTGGGGGGAGCCTCGCTCCACCCACACCCCCTCAAAGACCCACATGGGGCGTGATCAGACCCCTCAAACCCTCACCCGCGGGGAGGAGTCGATTTCACTGACCTCAGGCTGTCACCCGGTGTCGGTGGAGCGGGTCCGGTTGTCATCCGGTGTCCAACCTGGTCACGCTGCGCGTGCGCGGCGGGTCCCGGTCCGTCCGGCAAGGTAGGTTTGCGGCAGGCGTGGAGAGGAGTCAGGCATGGCCAGACAGGAGACCGGTGGGGGCCAGTCCCGGGGCAGTCGCCGTCAGGACGAGGTCGACGAGGTCGAGGACACCACACAGTCCGACGTGGCCGAGCGGCACGAGAAGCTCAGCGAAGACGTCGACGCGATCCTCGACGAGATCGACGACGTCCTGGAAGAGAACGCGGAGGAGTTCATCAGGGGGTATGTCCAGAAAGGCGGGGAATAAGGTTTCCCCTTGCCCCTGGACCTGGTAGCTCCGTGCAACGCCCGCTGTTCCGGCACGCCTGCCTCGGCATGCCATGTCTCCGCGCGCCACCGGTAGGGTACGCGGCGCCGGGTGACCCGTACCGTCGCGGCGGTCTGGGCGCCCGGAACGACCCGCGCGAAACTCGCAACACGGCTGGATCCAGACTCATCCACGTCGTACACGTTCCACAACAACAAGCAGGCAGTCGACAAGCTGAGGGGACCACGTGGCAGAACGTCTTGGAGCGGCCGGCGGTCTGCCGCCTGCCTTCATCGCGGCCGGTACCTCGTCATTCACCGAGTTCCTGAGCATGGCCGCGCCAGACCTCCTGCCCGGACGGCGGCCGCTGCCGCCCGGCTCAGCCGCAGAACTCGGCCCACATGCCACCACGATCGTCGCCCTGGTCTACGCCGACGGCGTCCTGATGGCCGGTGACCGACGGGCGACCATGGGGAACCTGGTCGCCCAACGCGACATCGAGAAGGTGTTCGCCGCCGACGACCACAGTGTCGTCGGTATCGCCGGTGTCGCGGGCATCGCCAACGAGATCGTCCGCCTGTTCCAGGTTGAACTGGAGCACTACGAGAAGATCGAGGGCAACTCACTCACCCTCGACGGCAAGGCGAACCGGCTCGCCGCGATGATTCGGGCCAACCTCGGCGCGGCCATGCAGGGGCTGGCAGCGATCCCGTTGTTCGCCGGCTATGACGTGGACACCCACCGGGACAACGATGGCCCGGCCCGACCCGGCCGGATCTTCAGCTACGACATGGCCGGCGGCAGGTACGAGGAACGTGACTTCCACGCGGTCGGTTCCGGCTCACTGTTCGCCAAGAGCGCACTGAAGAAGCGGTGGCGCCCGGACACCGACCACGGCACCGCGGTCCGACTGGCCCTCGAGGCGCTCTACGACGCCGCCGATGACGACACCGCCACCGGCGGCCCGGACCTGATCCGTCGGCTCTACCCGATGATCATGGTGGTCACCGCCGATGGTGTCCGCAGACTGACCGACGACCAGATCGCCCCGGTGGCCCAGGCCGTGGTCTCCGACCGGATGACCACCCCCGGCGGCTGAGGCGGGCCACCACCCACTGGTCAAACAGCCGCCCCCGAGCCGCCCCCGAGCCGTCACCGAGTCAAGGAGCCGGAACGAACCATGACGATGCCGTTCTACGCCTCACCAGAGCAGGTCATGCGCGACCGCTCGGAGTACGCGCGCAAGAACATCGCGCGCGGACGCGATGTGGTGGTGTTCACCTACGCCGACGGTGTCCTGTTCGTGGCGGAGAATCCCTCGACAACCCTGCACAAGGTCGGGGAACTCTACGACCGGATCGGCTTCGCCGCGGTCGGCAGATACAACGAGTACGAGAACCTGCGGGTCGCCGGTGTGCGACTGGCCGACACGCACGGGTACTCCTACGACCGGCGTGACGTCAACGGCCGGGTGCTGGCCAACGCCTACGCGCGGACACTGGGTTCGATCTTCACCGAGCAACTCAAGCCCTTCGAGGTGGAGATCTGTGTGGCCGAGGTCGGTGACACCCCGGCCGGCGACCAGTTGTACCGGCTGATCTACGACGGATCGATCGTCGACGAACCGGACTTCGTGGTGATGGGTGGGCATGCCGCGGCGATCTCCGCGGCCATGCGGGAACGGTTCCGCAAGGGGATGGACCTCACCGAGGCGGTCGGTGTGGCGGTACGGGCCCTGGAGTCCGCCGGCGGTGACAACGGGACCCAACGCAGCCTGGCGGCCGAGCAACTGGAGGTCGCGGTACTCGACCGCAACCGGCCCAAGCGCAAGTTCCGCCGGATCACCGGCCAGTCGCTGGCCGCGCTGCTGCCGGGCCCGGCCCAGGACCAGCCGTCCACCGAATCGGGGTCGGATCCAGGTCCCGGACCGGGATCGGACCCCGGAGACGCTCCCACCGCGGGTTCGTGACTGTGCCCGTGCTCGCGTTCTCGCGGCGCGATCGACATCGGTAACGTACTGTCGTAACTCGAACACGCGATGTTGCCATCAGTCAGGACCGCCGGGCTCTGCCGTACCGAACTTCCGGAACCACCGGGACTCACCGGAACTCCACGCCCCTCACACACATAGGGTGGAGGTATGGAACGCCGCATCTTCGGCATTGAGAACGAGTACGGCGTCACGTGCACGTTCCACGGCCAACGCAGGCTGTCCCCCGACGAGGTAGCCCGATACCTGTTCCGCCGGGTCGTGTCGTGGGGACGCAGCAGTAACGTCTTCCTGCGCAACGGCGCACGACTCTACCTGGACGTGGGCTCCCACCCCGAGTACGCCACCCCCGAGTGCGACAACGTCATCGACCTGGTGGTACACGACAAGGCCGGGGAACGCATCCTGGAGGGCCTGCTCGTCGACGCCGAACACCGGCTGCACGAGGAGGGCATCAGCGGCGACATCTACCTTTTCAAGAACAACACCGACTCGGCTGGCAACTCCTACGGCTGCCACG
>DATCXL010000855.1:0-4241 GCA_036565825.1 Mycobacteriales bacterium | reverse complement strand
CGGCGGCCACCTCGGCCCACACGGCCAGTCCCTCGTCCACCCCCACGCCCTGGTTGCGGCGGCTGAACTCCTCGCTGGCCACCACCACCACGTTCACCTCGTGCACCCCGGCGGCCAGTGCCCGGTCCAGGCCCCGCCGGTTGAGCACCAGCCCGGCGTAGCGGACCCCGTCCGGTCGCGGCAGGGCGGCCATCACCGCCTCGGCGTCGGCCATCTGCGGTACCCGGCGGGGATGGACGAAGCTGACCGCCTCGATCCGGCGTAGCCCGGCGGCGATCGCCCGCTCGACCAGTTCCACCTTCTCGGCCGTGGTCAGCAGGGTGGGTTCGTTCTGTAGCCCGTCCCTGGGGGCCACCTCCAGCAGCTCGACGTCCGTCACCAGCCACCACCTTGTACACAACGTTATGGGATCTTTCCGGCACATCCCCGTGAACCCATTGTGCCAGCGGGGTGCTGCCCCTATCTTGCATACAACGGAGGTGATCATCACGGCCACAGCAGCCGACCGCGCCTACCAGGACCTGCGTGCCGCGATCCTGCGTGGCCGGTACGCGCCAGGCCAGCGGCTCGGCGAGACCGAACTGGCCGAGGCCCTGTCGATCAGCCGCACCCCGATCCGCGACGCGCTGCGTCGGCTGGAGGTGGAGGGGCTGGTCGAGGTACTGCCGCACCGCGGTGCCCGGGTCACCGAGTGGAGCCGCACCGACCTGGAGGAGATCTACGACCTGCGGACGATGCTGGAGGGCTTCGCCGCCCACCGGGCGGCCGGCCGCATCCAGGCCGCCGACCTTGACCGGATGGCGGAGCTGTGTGCGCTCATGGAGTCGGTTGCTCGGCCCGGTCGCCGACAGAACCTTGACCGACTCGCCGAACTCAACGACGAGTTCCACGGCCTGGTGCGAGCCGCGGCGGCCAGTACCAGGTTGGTCACCATGCTGCGCGCCGTCGTCCAACTCCCGCTGGTCCTGCGCACCTTCCACCGTTACTCCCCGGCGGACCTGGCGCGAAGCTGCGCGCACCACCGGGAACTGCTCGACGCGCTTCGGGCCGGCGACGGCGCCTGGGCGCGGTCGGTGATGTGTTCCCACGTGTTGGCCGCCAAGGCGGTCCTGTTGCGACAGATCGACGCCGACTCACCCTCCGACACCACCGACGGCCCCACCGATATCGAGGAGTGACCTGATGCCCGACAACCCGCCGACGCCCGGCCCACTGACCGGCCTGCGCGTGGTGGAGATGGGGCAACTACTGGCCGGACCGTTCTGCGGCCAGCTACTGGGCGACTTCGGCGCCGAGGTGATCAAGCTGGAGCAGCCGGGCGTCGGGGACCCGATGCGCCAGTGGGGCCGGGAGAAGCCGTACGGCAGATCGCTGTGGTGGCCGGTGGTGGCGCGGAACAAGAAGTCGGTCACCTGCAACCTGCGTTCGGCCGAGGGACAGGCGCTGGCCCGGCAGATCATCGCCCGGTCCGACTTCGTGGTGGAGAACTTCCGGCCCGGCACCCTGGAACGCTGGGGGATGGGTTACGACCGGCTGGCGGCCGACAACCCGGGCCTGATCCTGGTCCGGGTCACCGGCTACGGGCAGACCGGGCCGTACGCACCGCGGGCCGGTTACGGTTCGATCGGCGAGGCGATGGGCGGGATCCGCCACGTCACCGGCGAACCGGATCGGCCACCGTCGCGGGCCGGAATCTCGCTGGGTGACTCGCTGGCCGCGGTGTTCGCCACCATCGGCGCGCTGGTCGCACTGCACCACCGGCACCGCACCGGGCAGGGCCAGGTGGTGGACTCGGCGATCTACGAGGCCGTGCTGGCCATGATGGAGTCACTCATCCCCGAGTGGGGCGTGGCCGGCTACCAGCGGGAACGCACCGGCCCGGTACTGCCCAACGTCGCGCCGAGCAACGCCTACCCCACCGCCGACGGGGAGATGGTCCTGGTGGCGGCCAACCAGGACACCGTGTTCGCCCGCCTCGCCGAGGTGATGGGGGCGCCCGAACTGGCCACCGATCCCCGCTTCGCCACCCACGCCGCCCGCGGGGAGAACATGGCCGAACTCGACGGGTTGGTGGCCCGCTGGACAGCGAGCCTGAACGCCGACGAACTGCTCGCCGCGTTACACGCCGGCGGTGTGCCGGCAGGCCGGGTCTACACCGCCAAGGACATGTTCGACGACCCGCACTTCGCCGCCCGCGAGGCGATCGTGCGGCTGGTGCATCCGGAGTTCGGGGAACTGCCGATGCACAACGCCTTCCCCAAACTGTCGGCCACCCCGGGTCGGGTTCGTCATGCCGGGCCGGCCCTGGGTGAACACAACGCGGAGATCTACGGCGGGTTGCTGAACCTGTCGGACGCTGACATCGCCGCGCTCGGAGAGCACGGAACCATCTAGAACGACGCGTTCTTGGGAGGCAGGATGGGATACCGCCTCGGTGTGGACGTCGGGGGCACGTTCACCGACGTACTGCTCATCGACGAGGACACCGGCACGACGAACCGAGCCAAGACGGCCTCGACGCCGCACGACCAGTCCGTGGGCGTGCTCAACGGGATCGGCAAGGTGTTCCGGCAGGCCGGCGTCGACCCGGCCCAGATCAGCCAGGTGTTACACGGCACAACCGTGGCCACCAACGCCATCCTGGAGGGCCGGGGTGCCCGGGTGGGGCTGGTCACCACCGCCGGGTTCCGGCAGATCCTCCAGATAGCACGGTCCTATGTGCCCGGTGGGTTGGCCGGCTGGATCATCTGGCCCAAGCCCGAACCGTTGGCCAGACTGGAGCACACCGTCGAGGTCACCGAACGGATCGGGGCCGACGGTGCCGTGGTCACCCCACTGGACGAGGACGGCGCGCGGGCCGCGCTGCGTCGGCTCGCCGGCGCCGGTATCGAGGCGTTGACCATCTCGCTGATCAACTCCTACGCCAACGACGCACACGAACGGCGGCTCGCCCAGATCGCCGCCGAGGAACTGCCGGGCATCCCGGTGTCGCGGTCCAGTCACGTGCTGCCGGAGATGCGGGAGTACGAACGCACCATCACCACCGTGGCGAACAGCTACGTGCAGCCGCAGGTGGCCCGGTACGTGGGCAACCTCGACCGGAGCCTGCGCGCCGAACGGATCACCGCGCCGCTGTCCATCCTGCGCAGCGACGGCGGGTTGACCCGTGCGGCCAAGGCAGCCGAGGATCCCGTGGCGTTGCTGTTGTCCGGCCCGGCCGGCGGAGTCACCGGCGCCGCCTGGTTCGCTGCCCAGGCCGGCTACGACGACTTCCTCACCTTCGACATGGGCGGCACCTCCACCGACGTGGCCCTGGTACTGGGTGGGCAGCCCAGGATCGGTAGGGAGACCTCGGTGGGCGACCTCACCGTGCGGGCGACCAGCGTGGACGTTCGGTCCATCGGCGCCGGTGGCGGGTCGATCGCGCACGTACCGCCACTCACCAGGGCGCTGCGGGTCGGGCCGCAGTCGGCCGGCGCGGTGCCCGGTCCGGCCGCCTACGGCCAGGGCGGGACGGAACCCACGGTGACCGACGCCAACGTGGTGCTGGGTAACCTGCCCAGCGACCTGGCCGGCGGGGAGATCACCCTGGACGTGGATGCCAGCCACAAGGCGGTCGCCACGATCGCCGAGGCGATGGGCCTGCCCAGCGTGCAGGCCGCCGCCGCGGGCATCATCGACATCGTCAACGAGAACATGTTCGGTGCGCTGCGACTGGTCAGTGTGCGGCAGGGATTCGACCCGCGCGACTTCGCCCTGGTGGCCTTCGGTGGTGCCGGACCGCTGCACGCCAACGCACTGGGCCGGCTCACCGGCGCCTGGCCGGTGATCGTGCCACCGTCCCCGGGTGTGCTGTGCGCCTACGGCGACGCGACCACCTGCGCGCGGGACGAGGCCGCCCGCACCATGGTGCGCCGGTTCTCCACGATCGACGGCGCGGAACTGCGCGCGGTGCTCGACGAGCTGGCCGGACAGGCGGCGGAACGGCTGGCCGCCGAGGGCGTGCCGGCCGACCAGCAGACCGCCCGGTACGAGGTGGACGTGCGTTACCACGGCCAGGGCTTCGAGATTCCGGTGGTGCTCACCGAACAGATGCTCGCCGCCGAGGACCTGCCGGGTGTACTCGGCGAGGCGTTCGACGCCGAACACCAGCGGCTGTTCTCCTTCCTGCTGTCCAACGAGCGGGAGGTGATCAACCTGCGGGTCATGGTCAGCGGCCCGCCACCGAAGGTCGAGTGGCA
>DATCXL010000850.1:0-4802 GCA_036565825.1 Mycobacteriales bacterium | reverse complement strand
TCCGTGAGCACGGCAGGCCGCCGACACGGTAACCTGCCCATGCGATCGACGCGCCCTCGTAGCTCAGGGGATAGAGCACCGCTCTCCTAAAGCGGGTGTCGCAGGTTCGAATCCTGCCGGGGGCACCACCTCTGACCTGCGGAAGCAGGTTCCTGACATGCGGAAACGTGGCCAGGGGCCCGCCTCGTCTGTCCTGTTGTGTCCAACCCGATCCGGCCGTCAGCGGCTGTCCGTGCCGAGTACGCGGGCAGGTGGGGTGTTCGTGGTGGCAGAGCACCCTTCAGGCCGACAGCACGTAGATCCGCGGGTTCAGCTTGCCGATCATCTGGTACACGCCCCACAGGCTGTCGGTGAGCATGTACTCGTACGCGAGGGTGCCGAACCGCTCCTCGTACACCGCACGGTTACGCAACATCCGTGATACTCGTAGCAACTGCTTGGAACTGGTGGCGACACCGTCTTCCTCGCTGCGCTCGCGCGCCTCACCGTTCAGCTGGATGCACTGTACGATCCTCAGCCCGGCCGCGGTGATCGCGGCCTCGAACCGCTGTGGATCGAGGCTGGAGGCGTGGATTCCGGCCGGCGGCCACATCAGCGCCGCCTCTGCCGGCGAGAGCCACTCCGTGGCGGTCATCTGGTAGATCAGTGCGCGGCCGCCGGGTTTGAGCACCCGGCGGAACTCGCCAAACACCGTCTCCAGATCCTTGACATGGACGAGTACGTCCCGGCACCAGATCAGATCGACCGGGCCGCTGGGATCAGTCAGCTTCTCGGCGACGCCCTCGTCGATGCGGACCCGGGCGGCGGCTTCGGGCTCCCTGACCGCGAACGCGGCGAGGTCGCGGGCCGCGTTGTCCAGATGGCGGCGGACCGGCTCGACACCCCGCACCGTGAACCCGAAGCGACGCGACAGCTCGAAGCAGTGGTATCCCTCGCGGGCACCGAATCCAGCACGCTCGAACCCGGCGGCAGACCGGTCTGTGCGACCAGGTCGAACATCAGCTGGTTCAGGCCCCGGGGTGACAGGCTCTCATCCAGCGCCGCCTCAACCTCCTGGTCGTCGAACGCGTCGCCGTAGACCTCGTCGACGCTGCGAATGACCTGCGGTGCGGGAGTGTCAGTCACAGCCGCGCAGCCTGGGAACGGCGATGTGCGCGGGCAAAGGGTTTTCCTGTCGGCGAGGGTGTTGCCGAGGTCGGCGGGCACCAACGCCGACCAGGCGATCACCCTGCTTCGGTCGACCTACGAGTCCGGCCCTGGTCAACGGTGCCGCCGGCATCGTTGCGAGGACCCGCGGCGGCATCGTCGCCGTGGTCGGCCTGACCGTCGTCAACGAACCCTCGCCGAGATCGACCTGATCCTCGGCCCCGACAGGTTCGCCACCCGACCATCGGCGACTCATGACCAGCCGGGCGCCCGAACGCCGACCGAACCAGATTCCGGGGGAGTCGCTGTGACCGCGAACGATCGACTGCGCATCGGCACGGCCACCGTCGCTACGGCTTCCAGGACTGAAGCCTCACTGTCGCGGCGTTCATCAGGGCATCCGGCAGGCGTGTGATCGACGTGTCCCGGGCCCAGACGGCTCCTGGATTCCTCCACTGCCCGACCTCCCCGAGCCGACGAGCCCGCCGAGCAATCGCAGCCACCCGCGGCCGGCGGCTTCGCTGGTAGGTCTGGAGGGCTCGGCGAACGTCTGCGTCAGGTGGTCGGCTGGCCGACGTGTGGGGGGCCAGGAGCCGCACCAGCGTGGCGGCATCCTCCAGCGCCAGGTTCGCTCCCTGACCCAGATTCGGTGTCATCGCGTGGGCAGCGTCACCGAGCAGGACCACATTGTCCTTGTGGAGCGACGGTGGGCAGTGTGACAGCTCCTCGACGGGCAGCATCGTCACCGCATCCGGCGCGGTGGCGGTGATGATCGCCTCGATCGGCGAATGCCAACCCGCGAACAACTCCCTGAGCCTGGCCGGATCCAGGGGCGGCTCGTGGCGGGGCGCGCTGTAGGTGGCGAACCAGTACACACGCCCATCAGACAGTGGCGCGACTCCGAATCGACGTCCCGGTCCCCAGGTCTCGCCGAGGGCGTCCAGCCGAACCGGTTCCGCGGTGATCCCACGGAACGCGAAGTACCCCGCACAGCGCACCCCCGGGTCGCCTGGCCAGGCTGTCCTGACCTCGCTGCGTATCCCGTCGGCGGCGACGATCACGTCCGCATCCGAGAGCCGCGCGCCCGTCGACGCCGAGAACGCCTGCCCGCGGACCGGAGACGAGAACCGAACGGTCCCCGGCCGCAGCGAGCCCAGGAGCACGTCGTGCAGTCGCTGTCGCTCGACGATCCTCAGGTCGGCGATCGCGGCGGTGGAGAACCGCGCCATCCATCGTCCGTCCCGACGACGAATTCCCGACGGAAGCTTGGGTGGGATTCCAGCCACCGCTCGTACGGGATCGGCCAGTCCCAGGACGTCCAGGGCGGTGAACCCGTTCGTGAACAACGACAGGCCCGAGCCGTTCTGGGTCGCGTTGGGACACCGCTCACGTACCGTCACCGTCGCCCCGGCTCGCTGAAGACCTGACGCGACGGCGAGGCCGGCGATTCCGGCGCCGATGACATCCACCCTCATCGACTTCTCCACATGGAGAACACCGTAGCATCTAGACTCTCCGTGTGGAGAAGAGCGCATACGACCGACTCCTCGACGCGGGCCTGGACCTGCTCGGAGCGGTCGGCGCCCGGGGCTGCACCGCCCGCGCGGCCGAGGAGGCCGCGAACATGCCGCACGGGAGCATCCGCCACCACTTCGGAAGCCAGGCCGGCTTCATGGCGGCCCTGGCCGAGCACCTGCGCGACATCGACACGCCGAGGGATGGCGAGACACCCCACGACACGGTGCGTCGGTGGCTCGGCAACGACCGCGCCCTCACCCGGGCGCGCTACGAGATGGCGCTACTGGCGATGCGTGAGCAAGGCTTCCGGGGGTCCTTCGTCACCGGGCGGGATGCCTACGTTGACGAACTGGTGGCATCCGGTATGGATCGAAAGGCGGCCGCCGAAGCCGTGGCGATGATCGATGGCCTCGTGATGGACGCGATGATCCGCGGCCGCGAGGACATCGACATCGAGGCACTGGAGCGGGTGCTGCGCATCACCGCAGAGTGACCCCAGCCAGCGGGACGTGACCCACTCGGCTCACGGTCCGTGACTGGTCCATCAGGTATCAGGGACAGCGAACGGGTATCTGGCTGGCGTGTCGACGGGGCCGTGTCCGGGAATGTGATGTGTGATCGCCCAGGAGCGCGGGACGTCCGACCGGAGGTGCGTCGATGGGAATGCCCATGAGGTTCCGGCAGGTACCGACCCGGCTGGCCACCGGTGCCTACATCCTGCACTCCGGGCTGGAGAAGCGGGGCGACGACGACGAACTGGCCACCACCTATCACGGCATGGCCGCCGGCGCGTTCCCGTTCCTGAAGGCGATCCCGCCGCGCCGGTTCCTGCGGCTGCTCTCGGTCGTCGAGATCACCACCGGTGCCGCGCTGCTCGCACCGTTCGTGCCGGCCGCGCTCGCCGGCGCCGCGCTCACCGCGTTCTCCGGTGGACTGGTCACCCTGTACCTGCGGACGCCGGCCCTGCGCCAGCCCAACAGCATCCGGCCGAGCGAGTCCGGTGTGGCCATCAGCAAGGACGTGTGGATGCTGGGCATCGGGCTCGGCCTGCTCGCCGACGCGGCCACCGACCGGCCCGAGCGCTGACCGGCCCAGGTCCGGACACCCGCCACCGGTGCCGGACCGCCTGGTGACCGGAGAGCGATCGAGGACGCCCATCGGATTGGCCGTTGTCCGGGATGATCCTGCGTCGCCTCGACCGGCCACTCCGACAGGCCGTCCCGCTCCGTCATCAGGTCGGTGGCCTCCCTCGGTCAGGGCCGGCCGCCCGCCGCACTACCACTCCGACCAGTCGATCCGCCCGGTGAACGTGGGCCATACGAGCGCCGCAGCGAGGACTCCGCCTGCGCCGAGCAACCAGGGCGCGACAAAATCTGGGCCGGTACGCACGTCCGCGACAAGCCCACCCGGATCCGACGGATCGTAGATGATGGTCGGCCGGTCACCGACCCGCGGGTGAGGATCCCAGCGGTAGTTCGCGACCTCGGCGATGACCTCGCGTCCCGTCCCGGTGGTGAACCTCAGCACAACCCAACTGCTCTTACCATCGTTGACCTCAAGGACGGTGGCGGTGGCGCGGATCCCGTGGTCCCGTAGCTTCACGGCATCCCGGTGGGTACCGACACAGGACACCACGCAGACCACTGCGATCACCACAAGGACCCAGCCGCTGACACGGGGCCTGCTTCCCCACCGCCGTGACGAGCGCTGGTGCCTCCCGCCCACCCGGCTACCGACCGGCACCGCTCTCGAGACCGCACCTCCCGAACGTGCGGCCCGCCGACGCCTACGCCTACGCTTCTTCGGCCGACCGGTCACATCCGACATTGTCACGCGCCGACCGGCGACAGTTCCCGGGATTCTCCCTGACCAAACCGAGCCTGTGGTTCCGCAGCTTGGTGAAGACCCAGTACGGGTGCCGGAGAGCCCTCGACGAGGTCTGCCGATCCCGGTGAGGCGTGACGGTGCGGTTATAGCGTCTGTTGTGGACTGGCCGCGAGGCGGAAGCGGCGGATCTTGCCGACCGAGGTACGGGGAAGCGAGTCCAGGACGGTCCAGGTGCGGGGTCGGGAGGCGGGCGCGAGGTGGGTGGTCGCCCAGGCTTCGAGCCCGTCTGCGGTCGGCGGGTTCCCCGGGTC